>JAKACM010000083.1 GCA_021821465.1 Bacillota bacterium | reverse complement strand
ATGGCTGCATGTGGGGACCCCCCTCCAAATTCCTGGAACTGGAATTTTATTGGAGAGGGGCCCCCTCAGGATGAAACTATGTTTTTCTTCGCTAGCGTCCCCGGGGGTGTGTTGGATACGCTAATTGCCCCGGGGACTAGTCGACTGTCAATCGCTTTCAGTCTACACCGCCCCGACCTTTTTGACAAGGGGCCGAGGGGTGCTTTTGTCATCCCTGAAAGCTATAGGTAAATCCCCAGCTCCCGCCCGGATTCAGCGTGATGGCATAGCCTGGGTTCCAGAGGGCCGACACTTGCAGGTTGGCTATCGTGGTCGGGGTTGACGACGCCGAGGCCCAAGTGGGTGTCGTCAGCTCCGCCGATCCCGCCGACCAGTAGGTGCCCGCTCCGTTATTGGTTGTACTGCCATTCAGACCCACGATAGGGACCCACGCAATGCCGTCGAACGTGAACGACAGTGCAGAGCTGGATGCGGTCAGGGTGAATGAGTGGCTAATGGTCGGGGTTCCGCTGTTGGTATTGGACAGAGAATCCGACATGGTGGTATTGGTGGTGCCTATTGCACTGACGGGGGTGTAGCCGAACCATCCAAGCCCCGGTAATAATCCGCTGGATAAGTTCGCAGCAGGGTTCGACGAAAACCCGGTACCTGCCGTAACGGTTGCCGGGATGTGGCTCCCGGTCAGTCCTCCGGATGAATTGGCCAGGAACCATAGTTGGCCGAACATACTGACCACGGCGCGGCTATTTTCCCACCCGATATAGTAGGTGTCAGTGCCGTTGTAATAGTTGCCTATCGTGGTGTTGGATGGAAATGTGTAGGAGCCGTCATTGTATCCGGCCACCGATGACTCGGTGGAATTGGCTGCGTCAGAGGCATAACTGTACGCGGAACTGTATTCGGGCGCCCCGCTATATCCAAACAGCGCGTGAAGCATGTTGTAGGCGGCTCCGAGGGTAATCGTGTTCTCGATACCCTGGTGATCGCGGAGAATCAGACATCCATTTTCATCTTTAGCCCAAATATTCGTGACTTTGGCGCGCATCATCCTCGGGGCTTGGCGCAGGGCTCTCCGGCTCTTGGTGGGCACATCGATTTCCCCGTCAGGCGTCCAGATCGTGCGTGTGCGGTGCAGATCGAGGGCCGTGTTCTGCTCCACGCTTCGGGGGATGTATAGGCCTGACTTGGGCATCTTGTGGCCCAATGATGGTTTCACGTTTTTTCCCTCCTTGCCAGATGTATGTCTTTTGACCCTTTTCGTCGATGAGAAAAGCGTCGGTTACTCCATCTTCGATACTGCGATTGATCGACAGGGTGCGTCTGTGTGACACTTTGTTCCCTCCTTTAGGTGACGGCGGCGCTATCCGATATGGCAAACGGCTCGTCATTCGTGGCGGGAACTGCCGCAGCCAATACGGTTTCTGTTACCCCGTCGCTTTCGGCTCCTTCCGCATCAAAAAAGTCTGCAATCGGGAATGCCTCGGCACGATAGGCTGGAATGACGCTCGCTGAGTCCTTGAAGAGCGAACTTTCCGACGTTCCATACAGCTGGATGGTGACTTTGTCGGATAGTCCCTCCCGAACCACGATCGTGCCGTTTAATCTCAGAAAGCCAAACCCCATGCCACTGGTATACGTCTCACCCATGACCTACCCCCAAGCCTGGACTTGCACCGGCACCTGTGTTCCGGTGGTCGCCAAATAAATGTGGCCGGTCGCCCAGGGCACGCCGAGGTTGCCACCCCCCGGCAGATTGATCGCGTCCGTGGGCACGCTGCCGGTGTTGCCGTCTTCGTCTCCCCATAACGAAATCTGATCGGACCCCTGATTGAACACCATGATTTGCTGCGACGTCTTGGCAAACGTCACCGTCGTCGTTCCGCCACTGCTTGGATAAAAAGTCCCCCCTCCTTTGAGTCGGGGGAAACCTACTCCGATATCCGTTGAAATTGTGTTGTTCACCTGCGAATCGGGAATACTCTGACCGCTTAGAGGGCTCAGAGATCCATATGCATAAGACACCGGCGTATCAACATAAGTCACACTGACCTTCATGTCGGCAGGCTTAGTAAGATTATTATCTGATACCAGCAGCGAAAGGGTGAAATCCACTGGATTCGGAATCATTATCCACGACAGCGGGGGCAGTTCATCAACCGGAGCCCCCGTAGCAGTCTCCGTGACCATCAGGACCCAGACAGAGCGGTTCTGAATCCGAACGGCACAGACATTGTTGCCGAACACCTGCTGATTAAGAGGAGCCGTGGCAGCCTGAAGCGTGGCATTATTCCATATCACTTGATGCGACGTTTTCATAGCAGCGCAGCCTCCTCCAACTCAGCAGCTCCTGCTTCCCCTCCTGACGCTCCGCCCCCGCCAATTACGGAAGCGGGAACCGATGAAGCGAGGGAGACCAAAGCAGCGATAATGATCACCAGCCCCAGGGCAAAAAATATCGTGCGCACCATAAGAGCCTTTCCGTCCGAGAGGACAGACCCGATGGGGTTCGTAATGGAGAAATTCGACATCTCCAATTCTTTATCCATCTCCAAGGCCCAGTCGACGAAGGCATCTTGGGCTTTGCCGATGGACGCACCAGCAGATCCCGCAGCAGCTGATAAAGATAGATTCCCCGTAACATTATTCTTGCCTCCCGTCTGCCCGTAGACCTTATTCAGGTTCAGGTCATATTGCGGTTCGTACTCATTAGCTGAAGCAACTCCAGTCGAAAGAGGCCAGCCCGAGTTGTTCGCCACATAATCCAGAAGAGCGGCGCCCGAGAGCCCCTTTGCGACACCTCGGTGATAAGCAGGCAGCATGGCTTTTTCCGAGACGAGGATATTCACTGCGGGATTTTCCAGTGACGAAAGCGTCTGACCCCCAAAGCCTCCATGAGTTGAAAAGACCCCGGTAGCGTAGCCATTCACATCATAATACGGAGCAGGGTTGGAAAAACCGCTCTCGATCTGAGCAATATCCAATGGGATATAAGAAGGCAGCCCGAGGCTTTGCGCGTCGGACGTGATCATCGCTTGGATTGAGTTGGACCCTGAAGAGCCATTGATCATCCTGAATCACCGCCTTTAGACCCAAATGGATTGCCCCACCCATAATCGATCCGGATTGATTTGATTAACGTCTGCCACGAAAGGCCACGACAGCGATGGGTCGTGCAGTCCATCCACAATGCCGGAAAGCGTCTGCCCGGATTTGACCCGGATCTCCATCGGTATGGAAAGAGATTCCCCCACACTAATCACATTGGGGTTGGCAATATGATTGTACCTTGCTAGAACGGGCATAGGAACGCGAACCTGACGAGCGATATAATCGAGAGTCTGACCCGAAGACACCACCCATAACGTTCTCTTTTGAGAAGGCATGGCAGCAGGCTCGGCCGCACTGGTTCGAGTAACAGATTCAAACATTGCCATCATAAAGTCTCCCAGCTGGTCAGCGTCAGCCTTGTCAAGGTCCACGTCCAAGCCATCGAGATTGTGACCGCAGGCCGACTGGATAATCTGATAACCCCTGGTCGCGACATCGACCGTATCAGCAGAACAGGACTTCCAATAGTGCTGAAACGGGAGAGCATATAGATCATCGGATGAAAGCGGCTGAGGCACGCCGACATAAATCGCCGGCACGAATCCGGCATTTGATACCACCTCGCACCAAGCCCTGCACCAAGCCATAGCAGAGGACTGATCGACGCTGACGCTCTCAAAGTCCAGAACAATCGGAGCTCCCATTTCATACCCGGCAGACTTCGCCGCATTGACCGCGAAATTAGCCCGGTTTTGAGCTTCAGCAGGATCGGCCCAAGCAGGCTCCCAATAGCCTTGGAAAAGAATGACCGCCAGACCCGACTGAAGAGCCAGTTTGACATCAGCCTCGAAACCGGAAGTCATCAGGTCCAATGCTACCCAGTCGAAGTTTTTGGCCTTGGCTCCTTCATACCAAGAAAGGGGATGTCCCACGGAATTAAAATCCATCCCCTGACCTTTCAAAGAGATGATCATGTTCTAACCCCCTACCGCTTTCTGATACATCTGTGGAGTCAAAAGCCCGTGTCGAGCCTCATTTTGCAGATAGCCCACTTCAGAAGCCGAGACTCCTGGAATGCTGACCCCCTGCTGCGAATCCAGAATGGACTGGGTTTGGGCAAAGGAATCCGACTTGTTGAGAATGATCACATTGGTGTTGGTCACGCCGCTTATTTGATTTTTGGATGCCAAAGATTTGTCGTAGCCGACCACCGCCGAAGAAACGCCCGGAATGCTGGTAGCCTGACTGCTGGCCAACTGAGCTAGCTTCGCTTGGCTCTCAGCATTGGAATATGACGATTCGGTCGCAAGAATAGGCACCCCGGTATCCGTGTAGCCTCCAATCACCGAGTTGTTGTGGGAAGGGAAAGTGACCGTGGGAATGAACACCGGCCCGATGGGTTCCGCGTGGAATCCTGACCCCCCGTAATTGTAGCTCGAAGCGGTCGAACTGGTAGACACCGGCACGGTGCCTGACGCTGACCCCCCCGCAGCCGTGGTATTGGTGGGAGCCGTAGACGTTGAGGTATTGTTGGAGTTTTTGGTGGTGTTGCCCACATTCTTGATGTTGTACACGTACTCGGTCGTGTTCGCGTTCACGGGAGGAGACGAACCCACGGCTGTCCCCCCCACAGTGGCCCCGGAAGAACTTCCAGAACCTCCAGACTTAAGCCGCGTGATGAGAAAGAACCCTCCCACCAGAAGAATCAGGACCACACCATAGAGAAGGTAGTTGGGCTTTTTTCCCTCCCCCGAAGAGCTGGATAAATCCGATCCATCAGCCATTAAGAACCACCTCCAGCACAGTAAGGATTAGACGAAAGATTGGGAGTGCGCCCAGCCATCAGCCCGAAATTGAAAGGCATAGAATTCAGGTTGGATATCGTCTGATGGATGATCACCTCAGACACCTCCACATTCTTGGGGACCGAAAACGGCAGTTGAGACTCCCCGAAAAAGGTAGTCTCTGGATAGGCGGCGGCTCTCTCCAGAGTTTGGTCTTGCTTGGCCACCACGATCACGCCGCCGCCTAAAGTCGTCCGCACATTCGTGACGTGTTCCTGAAGCAGAATATCTGGAATCATCGTGATCCCTCCTTTAAGGCGCAGTGCCCCCGCCCGATGGATAACTGGCGAACTGCCCCTGAGAATTTCTGCCGGTGAATGTGTTTCCGAGGGAATTAATCACCCCGCCAAACACACTGGCGTCGGTCGAGACGCCTACGAAATAGGCAGCCATTATCAGCAGCACGGATAGCCAGAACAAATACGAAAACACTTTATTCGCGTCCAATCACAATCCCTCCCCGCTAGCCACTGGGGATATCAGCCCCGTAATGGCTTTATAGTTTGTTGCCAACAGAATGATGATAGTTAGCACTACCAAATAAAAGATAATCTGATAGCCGAACTTGGTTTTCGTGAAGGCCCACAAGATCACCAACACCAAAAACCATGCAATCAGAACTCGGTAGATAGGATGCTTGGATTGTGAGTTCATCATAGCCCTCCTATCCAGTGCTCCAGATCGATCACGTTGGTCTTAATCCCAAGGCCAATGGATGCAATCTGCGAATCCGCCCCTACCAGAGCCGACTGAGCGAACGACTCGACCGCCTTCACAGGACCAGGAGCCTGGGGATTAAGAACCGTCTTCCCCCGAAGCGTAGCCCACAGCAATTCCAACCGGGTAGATCCCCCGCTTGAAACCGGAACAATCGCCAGGTACAAGATGATCAGCACCAATAGCGCCGCGCCCAGTCCTCCAGCCGAAGCCAAACCTGAAGTTTTGCTGAACAGCCCATGCCAGAACCCGCTTTTTCTCGGAGATGCCGGAATGGTGTCGGGCATGGATTCTCCCTCTGCCGCAGCAGTAGCAGGAGTCTCTACCACCACCTCTCCTCCCGGGGAAGGCTCAATGACTGCAACACCCGATCCGGCATAGGATCTCAAAAAAGAATCCGCGTCCCCATTCATTAGGACACCTCCTTTAGAGCGGAGGGCTTGACGAACGCAGACATCAGACGCCCCGGCTTGCCCACGATAGCGATCCAAAGCAGGAGGATGCCTAGCAGTATGAGTCCGAACCGTGCCCCACTGCTAGACATGGCTTACCCTCCCATCGCTGAAGAACTGGATGCAGACGTGGAAGACGACGCAGGCGTTGAAGATTTAGCTGCACTGGTGCTGGTGCTGGTGTTCATACTTGCCCCTGATTCCACCGCGCTGATGATCGCGTTGGTGATCGACTCGGCGGCAGTAATCGAGCTGCTGGTGCTTAATGTTTGTGTGGCGTGCTGAAAAAATGCCGCGATAACGGCACCAATCATCGCGCTCCCGAGAGCCGTATCTCCCTTAAGGGTGAGAAAAACACCCCCCGCCATCGCAAGCACCCCCATCGAGGCGCTCACGATCAGCACCACGGTTGGATTGGCTTTAGGCGCAGAATTATTGTTGGAGCTCATAGATCGGACCCCCTTCTATTTCACGCTCAGCCCGAGAGGATTGACCACTAAAGCCCAGTTCTCGACCCGAGGAGCGATCCCGGCGACACTGCCGACCGAGTTGAGCTTGACGCCCACATGAGCCGCGGTGTAGCCGTTGGAAGTCATGTTGAAAAATGCGCCGCCGTCTTGGTTGGACGGATTGACCACGTTCTGACCGAGAGCGTCGCACGCGATCATGACACCTTCATCCATGTCTTGGCCGTACTGGTCACGCACCACTTCGTAGTAGTCGGTCATGGTCACGTTCTCTGAGTTGTCATATTTGTAAAGCGCGGTCCCGGCATTCGCATCCAGGGAGACCTCGTAGCCGAGGATGTTGGACACGGTGGAGAACGAACTCGACTGATTGCCGTCGATGACCAGATTGACCAAACGATACATTGGCAGCGTGGTGGAAATGTGCTGGCGTTGATAGAGCCCGGCCACCAGATTTTGCTTGGCCTCCAGCTGCACATACTGCACAGTGCCGATCCCGGCAGGACCTAATACGACTGGGGCCAATTGCTGCAGCGTGGCCAAAGAGTGGCCGTCCCGGTATCCCATCTTCACTTTCACGGTCCCGGACACGGAAACTGTGCCGTTGGTCGTGACCGCAGACAAAATGGGATCGACGCCGTTGAACTCGCTCGACGGTTGAAGCCGGATGATCCCCTTGCCGGTGTTGCCCATTGCAGGCAGCATACCCTCGGCAGTGAGAGGATGGAGCGCGTTCAGAGGCACTCGAATTCGGAATATCCAGGTGTTGTTTCCTGCGTTCACCGTGGGACTGGTGTAAAGCAGCGCCGAGATGCCTGATACCGCATTGCCCTGAGTCTGCCCGTAAAGGCTCCGATTGTACCCCGAAAGCCTTTTGTTCACGTAAGCGAAGTATGGCCGCAGGTCAATCTGCGAGGTGTTGGAGCCGAATTGAAGCGTAAGGCTGGAAAAAGCCGCAGCGACACCGGCAGCGTTGACCGCTATGGTGGGAGAAGTGGTCTTGGCCGTGTAATCGACCGTGAGATTGGCGTCGATGACCAGTTCGGTCGCCCACCCGGAAGCGGACTGAGGAATTTGAAAAGTCATTTGCGTGGGGTTGGCCGATGAATACGAGGCAGACTGGGCTCCGCCGTTGGCCTCACACAGAGCGTACTTTGGGATCGTCATTTTCAGGTAATTCGCGTTGAGCGCACTGATGGCCTGTTTTACCTGGCTTTGATCCGCAGCGGAGAGCTTGGACCACTCGGTAGCAGTCAATTGAGCCTGTTGAGCCTGACCGACGATGGAAGCAATTTGCGACGGACTGAGTGACGAAGATGTTGCAGTTGCCAAAATAGTTCCCTCCTTTCCTTTTTATATAGTGGCGTCGGTCCCGGTCGCTTTTTCAGCGACGGAAGCAATGCCCCGCGTGGCCGAAGTCTTGTTCAGCAGCCACAGCACCAACTGCCAGCCAAAGAGCGCGGCAGCAACAATGAAGATCCAAAAGATCCAAGATTTCAACAACTTTCCCATAGATCTTAAGCCTCCTTTTACAAATAAATACAAAGCACCACCTATAGCATAGCAGATATAGAAAAATATTGTTGGATAAATTTGCTTCTAATGGTTGATTTTTGTCATAGATAGTATTATCTTAGGATCAGGATGCAAATATGGATGAAAGAAGGAACAGGAAATGAAAAACTGTACCGATTATTCCAAGGATCGACGGCTTATCATCATTGAAAACTACAGATTATCCCGAGAAACATACCTCGGCTGTGAAATATCGACTGAATTAAAGCCGTGCAACGTGAGCGGCCACTTTCAAAGAAAGACATGGGTTTATACGACTACGGCAGGCAAGGAGGTTCATTTATGCGAAGCGTGCCATCTGAAGGCGTGGAACTATCGGACTACTTGAGAGCGGTCCTGTGGAGGCTCAGGGCAGTGTACTTCTCGGCAGACTACCGCAGTCGAATGTCCGACAGGACAGCATTCATTGACCTGTCGCACCTCACTGTAGGCGACATCGAACGCCAATATGAATCGGCTAAGCTGCTTGGAGATTGAAGGGAGCCCCTTCCTCTGAAGGGGTGCCTCCCAGTCTCGAAGAGATTGGAAAAACCCACACTAAGGAGAGATATATAGATGAAGAAACTTGACCCGATGACCGTAGCGTTTGGCGACGTTGGCCCGGTGCCCGTAACTAAGACCACCTACGTAGGATTTATGTTTGGGAAGGCCAACACAAAAGAACGGATGGATGCTCAGACCGGGGAAATTCTCCCCGGCAAGGAAATAGACATTCTCTATCTGGAAGACAGCAAAGGGCATTATTACGCCAGCCGATCCGAGGGGCTGGTTCGCCAGATTGAAAGCGTCAAGGCAGAGCTCGAAACCGTCCCCGAGATTACTTTGGAAGTGAAGGAAAAGGATCTAGGAAGCGGTCGGAGGGTGAAGCGGTTTATCCGCTCCTAATAACTGAGGCGATCCGGTGATCTTGCGTCGTCGGTTCGCCTTTTTTCTACTCATCATGAAAGGATCTGGTCGTTATGTGGCATGTGGTTCTTTTTATCATCTTCGCATCAGCTGCGGTTTGCATATCGTTCATTATTTATACCGATGGGTACGACAATGGGTATAAAAAAGGATTCAAAGACACCATGATTTTGAATGCGAATTCCAGGTACGGCAAGGATCTAGACGATGGCGAATAAGAACTGGAACCTTCACCTAATAGGTGAACAGGCATTCGACACCAAACGGTATCCCCGAAACCCGTGGGAAAATATGCTCGACCTTATCGCTGCTCACATCCGGGGAGGACCGCAGGCTCAGAATCGTGCCATCGGATATTTCCTGAATGCATCCGAGAGGACCGTCAGGCGATGGAGGAACGAGAGGGTGATGCCTTTACCTAGAGATCGCCGGCTGATTTTTGAAAAGACTTACCTGGTCCTCATCGACCGTTCTCCTTCCGGTATTTCTGAGAGAGTGTTCTTTCCCATTGGATTTCAATTCGTGGTTCCCGAGTGGCTGGATTCAGGGAATCTCGACGACGAGACCGACAAATATGAAGCGGCTGAAGCACTGTACGTTAAAGAAGTGCCTCCCCCTCCCTCCATCAAGCCCATCGCAATCACCACCAGCATGAGAGCGATTGAGGCGTTTCTTCAGGGAGGTCTGGACTCCGTGGAAAATTCGGGAGCCTCGCAGGTCAGAATCGAAAAGGCAGTCGATCCATTGAAACAGTGGCCCACTCGGGTCATTGAGACCTATCAGGGAAAAACCAGAGAAATAAAGGTGGACGCTGCTCAGGGATACATTGATTTCTTCAATCCCTACGATATCCCCACCATGAACGCCAGGCTTTTGGCGCTCATCAAGCTGGCCACATCCGGCAGCTTTGGGTCCGCGTCATCTCTGTCTAATCTTCTCACCCGCCTCCATGCAATTTTAAGGGTGCAGTACGGATTTTACTCTCCCGGCAATTCTCGACTGCCTCACGCCAATCTCGACCACACCGCTCCCTACATGAGGTGGCTTGAGAGGATGATATCCCTAGCAGTCATCATGGATCAGGAAATAGCCGAGGCTCAGGAGATCAAGCGGGAGCGCAGGAATAAAAGGAAAAGGAGGGCAGCACAGAAATGATCCCATTCATCACGTTCGACACCGAGACCAGAGGACTTTTTGGAAAAATATTCAGGTGGAGGGCCTATGACGGGCAGTCCCTATTTTCCGGCTATTCGGCTGACCAGGCAGTGGCCTATCTGATGGGGCTCCCCGAGGAAACGCACGTTTACATCCACAATCTCGAATTTGATTTGTCCAAGCTCCTCAAGTCGGGGATTCTCTTGGATTTGGACAACAGCCGCATCATCAACCGGGCATTCGCCGTGGCCACACTTCAAACCGGACAGATTCTTCACTGTTCTTGGCATATCATGAGGTCCAGTCTTAAATCGCTATCTAAGTCCTTCGACCTGGGCGACAGGTCCAAGATGGATTTGGAAGATGCACTGGTGGGATACACCGACGAAAAAGGCCGCACCTATGAGACCTTCCACAAGAAGAAAGGAAAGATTGTGGGCGATCTGGAAAAGTTCTTCAAGCATAGTTCGCCTGACGATCCTCTCCTTAACCAGTACCTTGACAATGACGTGATTTCGCTCCATGACATCCTGACCCAGGTGATCGAGTTCTCAGGACTGGAAGAGAAATTCTACCACATCGTGACCACTCCCCAGCTCTCCATGAACATATTCAAGAAAAATTTCAAAGATGATTACGACCGTCTCACCAAACTCAACCACCATTCTGATATGCAGGAGTACTTTTTCCGGGAGGCTTATATCGGAGCCCATACCGAGATGTTTATACCTGAAATGATGTCGTCCAGTCGAGACGAGCCAGCAGGCTTGCACTATGACGTTAATTCACTATACCCTTACGTGATGGAAAATTTTGAATACCCCATTGGAAGGTTCAACGATATTGAAGGCCCCGAAGCTCTTGCGAGGTGGAACATGGTCCAAAAGAAACCCAAGAAATACCCTGCTGCAATAGTTGCTTGTACTATCCTTGTGCCTAAAAAGGAAAAATACCCTCCTCTGCCGGTTCGGGTGGAAGGAAAACTCATCTTTCCCACTGGAAAAGTTGCCGGGGTCTGGACGCTTCCTGAAATAAATTACGCGCTGTCCAGAGGTGCCAAGATGTTGTCAGTCTCCCGGATTGTGTACTGGAAGGAGACCGCGGACTACTTTGCCAGATTTATTAGCTGGGCTAAGAATGGGAAACTGACTTCCAAGGGAGGCAAGCGCCAGCTCTATAAAGATATGATGAACAGTTTTTACGGCAAGCTGGGCATGAATTTGATTCGGGAAAACTACCTGGCTGACACCGAGGCAAACCGCCAGACCATGATTCCCGAGGCAGGGATAAATGATTATTTCGTTGAAAACGTAGGCAATTTTCTTGAGGGATGGACCAAGATTAAAAAATATTCGGTGCCTTATGTGCAGCCGCATATCGCCGCCTATGTGACGGCCTACGCCAGACTGGAACTGATAAAAGCGATTCACCGGGAAGAGTCCAAGGGCAATCCTACCTATTATTGCGACACCGATTCGATGGTCGTGAAATATCCCATCGACGAAGCATTTGTGGATGACGGGGAGTTCGGGAAGTGGAAAGAGGAAAATGTGATAGCTCACGCGATCTTTTTGGAGCCCAAGCTGTATGCCGAAAAGCCTTTCTTCGAGGATATGCCCGAAACCATAAAGGGCAAGGGCATTCCCCGGCATGTGCTGGATGGGATGGACTTCACATTTTATGCGGATGCATTGCAGCGGATTAAAGACGGGGCCGAGGAAATTAAAATATTCGAGGGGGAGCTTAGACGCAGGAAAATTATTTCATCGTGGAAAAATGGCAAGGATACCGACGCTCCAATGATAGACAGCAAGATTATCAATTTCAGGCTGAGGCAAAAAAGGGACATCGACTGGGCGAAAAATGACTCCAAGCCGTGGGACTACGAATTGTTCGAGCAGGAAATGATGGCTAAACAGGAAAAAGAAGAGGAAAGGATATTCAAAAACGAGCGGAGAGACGCTTGGCTGGCGGCTCACAACGGAGCGCCTTCGCTGTGGTGGGCGATTAGACGGATAGGCGGAATAAAAGCATCGGAAAAACAGTACCATCCCGAAATTCCTCGATTTATGCTGAGGAAAAATGGCTGGACATTGGATATTTTCCCTACGCATTCCGAATTAAAGATGTACGGTTTTTATTTTGAGACGCAGGACCAATTTATTGATGCAGTGAAAAATTGGAAAAAGTATGTCTGTCCGTGAGCGAATATGGTATTATCGTAGGGAGGAGGTCGAATCATGGCGAGGCAGGTGAGGATGTTTTCGGGTGTGCCTTTCGAGCGGATCTACCAGATCAGAAAGAAGCTGGAGCTCACCGAAAAGCAGGCTCAGTATCTTGAGCGCGTCAAGGAGGGCTATGTTCGGGACCCTTCGAGCAAAGTTTCTCGGGAAGGCAATGCCGAGTGGCAAATGGAACAGAATATTTTGAAAAAGTATTGGAGGTGGGTAGGTGTCAACCGAAGAGAAATGGCCTGAGCTTCTCGATATGATGGGGAGCCTGGGGGAAAAGCTGGATCGGATTATTGGCGAGGCCAGTCAGAAGGCTCTGCCTGATTATGCTGCCGGGATTGTTCTGACTGAAACACCGCAACCGGTGAATCTTCACGCCGGGTATAAGTTTAATTACCTGTTGGTGTCGTCTGAGGCCGCATCAGCTATGGGTTCTGTCAACGTTCTGACAGTGAACACTCCTGGCATGACTTATACTCAGCCCATTTATGAGGGTCTTAATCCGCTCAATATAAAAGGAAGCTCCGCTAAACTTTCTGTAGCCGGCTTGAGCGGATATTATCCCGCGGAGTTTGTTCAGACCAATGAGAGCCCTGTGGTGCAGTCGGCGGGGATGAGAATGATTGCTGGGAGTCTGGTGTCACAGACGCTCACTCCCGCGCCCGCGCCTTTGGCGGCTAACGGCAGCTACACCTCCAACACGCTGTCTGTGGGCACCTTCGATAAAATCGTGGGGAGCGTGTACGCCGACCAAACCGGCACGCTTGATGTCAACCAGTCCTACGATGGGACCCACTGGGACGTGCAGTCCAGCATTACCGTCAGCGCCTCGACGCCAACCGGCTTTAACATCTCGGTTGTCGCTCCGTATGCTCAACTCGTCTACACCAACGGCGCGACCGCGCAGACCACATTCCGGCTGAACGTGGGAGGGAAGACTCTATGAGCATCGCAGAGGGTTTGAGCGGGATCTTTGAAGATCCCAGTCTGACCAATCGAGCGAATACGTGGAGCCAGACGCAGACCGTGCCAACCATCCATTTCACCGCTATCGCCACCGAGACCTTCACCAACGGTGCGTATTGGCAAATATACGACGGGGGGCTCAGGTTGGTCGTGACCGACTCCTATGGGGCCGGAGCTGAGTTACTCGCTGTTCACACCCCGGCAGGAAATACTATCGGGTTTTTGCAGAGTGCGGGAATCGTCTGCGACAGCGGATTGACAGTCGGCAGTCTGCCAGCAGAGAGTGCCCCATCCATCGCTTCCGGGACCGTGTATCAAAATGCCACGGCATCGTATCAAACACTCACGATCAACTCCTACGCCACGACAGCAGGCACCGCGGGGACCACCACCTATGCACTCGGTACGACGAGCACACCGGGCACCATTTCCGCGCAATATGTGAGTGGTAGCACATCGAGCACTGCGACCACTCCGTTTGTATTGCGCGTCCCGCCTCAGTGGTATTTCAGCGTGACCACATCAGGAACCACCATCGGCACCGTGACGCAAATCCAAGAATAGGAGGGCATCATGACACTCGATAAAGTGATCTTGCTCAATCCGACCACGATCCGGATCAAAGTGGATTTCAGCGGAACGAAGCACCATTTCGACATCCCGCTGAGCCAGATCGCCGCGATGGACGCCGCCACCTTCGCGACGTGGGCCGTGGCCAATCTCAGCCCACCCGCTCCGCCTATGGTCCCGACATGGCTGAGTGATTTGGAAGGCATTACGCTTTAGACATTCTTTCGGAGGTGAAATATGGAAAGTTTGGAAAAGGAGGTTGTTGATGTTGGAAGAAATGACTCTATCGAATTGGGAGGACAGGCAGGAGAATCTGGATCAGGCGGAGATAGAACGGAGGCTGGCCGAGGCTCAGGCGTCAGAGGCCGAAGCGGAGAAGAATCGAGCGGAGGAGGAGAAGGCTCGGGCGCAGACGGAGGAGTCCAAGGCGAGGTCCAAAGACCAAGCCTTCTCGACCGAATCCGCCTACAAAGAAGTGCTGGAAATTCAGGGAAAGAGGATGGAGGAGTTAGCCAAGCTCTTGAAAGCGGAGTCGGAGAGCCGGGCCAAGGAGTGGGAATCGGCAGAGGAGACCCTAAAGGACATGTCGGAAGCGTTGGCAACTCAGTCGAAGCTGATCGACGATCTGGATCAGGCAGTGGAACGGCTCCAAGTGGCGGAAGCGGCGTTGTTGAGAGCTCTCCAGAATCTGAAGAGCTAACTCAGCCCAAAAGAGGTCGGGGAAGGCCGAGGAAAGATCAGTCTGGCGAGGGTGGTCCCAAGCCTAAACTGGAACTGGTTCCGTCGCCTCCTGAGAAAAAGGAGAAGAGCAGCTGGGCTGAGAATCTTAAGAAGCTGTCTGTCCAGGAGGCTAGGGACCTGTCGATGCCTCTGGCCAAGACTCTCCAGACCCTGGCTGGGTATGCCGACGAAGTGATTTCATTCACAAACTCGGAACAGGCAGAGGCAAAGATTTGGAGAAAGATCACGCTCGACGAGTGGAAGATCATAGCGGATATGCTGATTGAGGATGGGAAGAAGTCAGGGGTCATCGCCACGGCCATCCGGGGGGTGGTATCGGCATATCAGCGATTGCAGGCGGGTCTGATTTTGGGGCCGAGATTGTGGGAGACATACCAATTCTACGCGCATCATGGAGGGTTCAAGCTATTTCCGGCATTGAGCAAGGAGGCTGTCAAGTGATTACGCTAAAAATGGAAGGAACGGACATCGGGATCGAAGCATCGGCCATCAAGGACATGGTCATGGCCGGTCTTCCCGGATGGCTGGAGGAGATGGCCGCAAAGGATGCCAAGTCAAAGACCATCTTTTTAGGTGTGAAGGGGCTGGCTATTGTCATGCTTTCCGACATCAGGCGCAAGGCGGCAAAAGAGGGGATTCAAATGCCTGACCCTCCTGAAGACGAGAATCCGGTCATCACCCTGGCGAACCTGCTGCTTAATTATTCGATGGAGTTTATTGAGGGGCAGAGCGCCAGGGCGATTTACAGGATCGACGGGAATCGAATTGTGATCACCGGCATTGAGGTGGGGGGGTCGGTGTTTGAGGTGCCTGCACAGAAGGAGGTTGCTCAGTGAAAGCGTCTCATGGGGATAGATGGGCTGTTATCGCTGCAGCGGGAGGTGGTAAAACAACGGCTGTTCAGGCGATCCTGGTTCAGATGCAGAAGGCTTGGCCTACTGTTCCCATTGAGATCTTAGATCCCAAGCATGAATCGGCGTTCAATCCGTGGTGGAAATTAAAGGGCGTTACCAAGCATTCTAAAATTGAAGCGCCCACTCCTCTTAAGGAAGGGATTCTGATTTGGAGGCCCCCTGATGATGATCCTGAGCAGTACAATCTATATCTGAAGCGGGTGTATCAGTCTCGGAAGCGCCGGATCGTGTATCTGGATGAGCTGTCCAGTCTTGGAGGTGCTAATGAAAGTGCTCAGAGCTATCCTCGGTATCTGAGGATTCTTCTTAAACAATGCCGAAGTCTTGGGATTACCATTATCATAGGGACCCAGGAAGTAGGATACATTCCCCGACAAATTTTGGGTCAGAGCAACAAGGTGCTGACGGGCCATCTCAATCTGGAGTCGGATAAGGAGCGTATGGCTCGGTTTTACGGATTCGGCAACAGCGGGCGAGATTGGGCGGTGAAGGATCAGCATGGGTTTTGGTTCATTGATCCGTCCAAGGTGCTTGAGCTCAATCCCCCAATCTATTACAAGAATGTGCAGGAGTTTTTGAGTTGAGCGCGTAAACCCCCGGTAGGACGGACACCAATCCTCCCCGTGCTGAGGGGGGATTTTTTTTGCTTGTACTTATGGCTGGTCTGTACTATACTGTACATAGGAGGGGATTAAATTGAATCTATCTGAAGCACACAATTACCATGCAACATTCTATTTACGATTTAAGATGGATTTATGGGGGGAATGGGTTAACGTAGAACTGCCACCAATCTCGTGGGATGATGCCAGCGATATAGCTATGCAACGTGAAAGCTTTCAACCGCCAGATTTGCCACCTCCTGAAATTTGGATAGGGAAGGCAGGAATCTTATTTCTGCACGTAGGGCTTAAAAAGAGAATCGGTCCTTAAAAAAAAAGCTCACATAGGAGGGATACTCATGATAAATGTTAGAATGCAGCTCGAGGAAGACGCGGCCAATCTGATCAAGGCCGTGGCTAAGGTTCGCGGTCAAACGATGGGTGATATTGTGTATATGCTGGTGATGGGATCTGTTGACGGAGAATCGCCGCAGATGGATCGGCTGAAAATCCAAATGGCGTCGCTTTATGATGTTGTTACGGCTCCTTATATTCCAGAGTCAGGGGATGATACTGATGAGTGATCTTCCTATGCCTCTCTTCGTGGGGATTCCGACTCCTGACGGTCGGGCTCCGGTGATGACCATAAACGCATTGAAGGATATGGAAAGTCTCATCGGATGCAAGGTAATGCCTCTGGTTGCCCAGGGGTCAAGTATCGTGAAAAACCGGAACAATATCCTAAATACGATTCGTGAGATTGTGGGCGACGATAAGGTTACTGTTCCCATGCTGTGGGTTGATTCGGATATTTTTCTGGAATACGAGTCGATTCCTGAAGTGGCCAAGATGGTCAACGAGGTGTTCGACGTGGTTGACGTGGACCCGCTCGCTGTCGTGGCCTTCTCACCGAACTATAATATGTCCAATGGATGGTCGGCTCTGGCTCTGCATGGGGGAAGGCATCCGAAAGGCGAAGACTTGATTCATCTTGATCTGCTGGCTTATAGCGGTCTGGGGTTCCTGATGCTGAATATGCCGGTTGATTATGAGTTTCATTCGGGACCCCTGGGTGAGGATATTTATTTCTTTGAAGAGGTGCCCCTGAACCTGAGGTACTGGAGTGGTATTAAACTGTGGCACCAGAAGTTGATGGTGGTGTGAGACGAGGAGGAGGAATGAGCGATGCAATTTTGTCAAGCACATTGGGACGCGCTTAGGCAGGCGATAGATGCCCGCGGATTGTCGCGTTTGATCGCGAAAGACAGCCACGCTGCCGCTCAGGAGGCGAAAGAGCAATTAGAAGGCACGACAGATCCGACGCAAGCACCCGATCCGCTCATGGCTGCACACTGGATGATTGTGAATCAAGCCCTCCGCATTGGGGGGTTAGGGTTGATGTCCGACGAGTTCTGCGCCGTCTGCAACACCGAGGAAGGCCACTGCCCCTTGTGCGAAGTGGAGTATAGCGCGGGATCGGGTTCCGCTAAGAAGTGGATCGATGGGTGTACTGAGGAAGTGGCGGATCAATACCGAGAGAAAGGGTGGATGACAAATGACTGACACCGAACGTGGCGCCCTACATGAAGACAGCCCGTCAGAGAACCTTCCTATCGAGGAGATTAATCGGCGCATTGAACACGACCGACACTCGTGGTGGACACGGTGGACCATCGTCCAAAGCCGTGAATTGGTGATAGTCGTCTTGCTTGGTTTTGTCGCGGGCTTTATGACGGCAGGACTCGCCTATTCGATAGGAGCGTGGATGAAGTGACCGATCAAGACAAGAGAGACCTATCGGAACGCATTGCCCTATCTGCGGAAGCGGCGGGAATTGCAACGGAGTTGCTGTGGGATACCGCGAAAAGATGTCCCGTGATGCACGACCAACAGATGGCCGTGGAAGACTATGCCATAGATTGCACAGACGATTGGATAGATGACTGGGGATGGCAGATCCAAGCTCTCTGTTTGTCATGCATCACCAACGATGCTGAACTCATGGAGCCATTCTCAATGTATCACACTTCTTACCACCTTTACGACGGAGCTAGAAAGATCCGCGAGGAACACACCCATGATGTGGCTTGGCATCCCGAATGGCGCATCGGGCGCGTGGCCAAAGACTTGACGGACCCCGCGAATCTGCTGACCGTGGTGGAGGCGTGGCGACAACAACGGCCATTGCGGTCGTGGCGCATGACATCCCGGTTAGATGCGGAAATAAAATGCAATGCGTATGCGGGAGTGTCGGAGGTGCCCGATGGTTTCATAAAGGTAGAGACGTTACGGAATGGCAGCACTCCGTGGGAGGCGTTGGCGTTGGCCTTCGCCGAGGCGTTGGAGAAAGAGGAGACTTTAGAGAAGAGGAGGAACCGTAATGATTAAGTGCTTCTGTGATGTGTGCGAGGTGGTTATTCCTACTCGCGATACTGTATTCAGTGTCAAGGCGGTCAGCGAGGAACCGGGAAAGTCGCCTATGATGAGTTGGAAGTATGATGAGATATGCGCTGGGTGCTCAGCGGCATTGGAGGTTGCGATAGAGAAGAGGAGGCTGCATCATGAATGATTCGGCGGCTATTTTTTACAATGACATCGAAGAGTACCCAGTGAACATTCTGGATCAACACATTGAAGGAGGGGACCTCCCGGAAGGAGACATCTACTTTGGAGACATCCGTGACATCGACGACGACACGCTCACGCATTATACGAGTTGGCACCTCTTCGCCGGCATCGGAGGAATGCCTTACGGCTTGCGCCTGGGAGGGTGGCGGGACGAATGGCCGATCCTCACGGCTGGATTCCCCTGCCAGCCTGTCAGCAACGCCGGAAAAAAGCTGGCCCAATCCGACCCCCGATGGCTCTGGCCTGCCGTGGTCCGCGTCCTTCGCGTGGTACGACCGCCCGTCGTGCTCTTGGAAAACACACCAGGGCTCCTTGTTCGAGGAATGGAAGACGTTCTCCGGGACTTGGCCGAGAGCGGGTATTATGCACAATGGCGCGTGCTGGCGGCAGCCGATGTGGGATCGCCGCAGGAACGCGAAAGGGTCTGGATCGTGGCCTACTCCCACAGCCAGCGACACCAAGACGAACGATTACTACGGGAATGGTGCTCTGAAACTAAGCGGAGCGGTGGCAAGATGGCCGACGCCGAGAGCGTCGGACGGGGGTCACAGTGGGCCGACGCCACGGACCAAAGGGATGTGCGGGGGAACGGGAGCCTTCGAGAAGATGCTGAAACTGGAGGGGCAGGGGATCATCACCGAGACCGAGCGCAAGCAAATGACAGCTGGCAATGGTGGGCAACTGAACCCGCCGTGGGTCGAGTGGCTAATGGGGTACCCCATCGGGTGGACCGCCTTAAAGCCCTCGGAAACGCAGTAGTGCCTCAGGTTGTGTCGGCTTTGGTGCCGTGGATTTTGGAAGGAGAGCCCCTTGCCAAAAAGGTCGGGGCGGTCTAGACTGAAATCGATTGACAGTCGTCTAGTCCCCGGGGACAGATACCATGCACCATCCAAATAGAGGAGGAATTGGTAGACATGCAGACAGACAAAACATTAGGCAATACCGATGTGAACGGTACGCGCAAGAACGTGCCGGATGTGGTGGTTTACGGTAATGGAGATACCTTTGCTCTGTGGGTCAAAGCAAGCTCGAAAAGTGAGGGGTGGTTAAAATCCACTAAGGTGGCGAATGTGCATGGCGGAGCATTAGTACAAACAGAAACGCAACAGCGCAATCCCGATGGGAGCTATGCTCTGTCGCAAGCACTAACATTTGTGCCTTATGTGTGGCTGGATAAACATGTGGACCCTCCGGAGATGATTACTATCGGAGCGTGGCTTGCTCAATATGAAAATAACAGCGAGGCCCCTTGCCAAAAAGGGCGGGGCGGTGTAGACTGAAAGCGATTGACAGTCGACTAGTCCCCGGGGCAATTAGCGTATCCACCAATCCCCCGGGGCGCTAGCGAAGAAAAACATAGTTTCATCTTTGAGGGGGCCCCTCTCCAATAAAATTCCAGTTCCAGGAATTTGGAGGGGGGTCCCTACGTGCAGCCAT
>JAKACM010000082.1 GCA_021821465.1 Bacillota bacterium | reverse complement strand
CGCAGTTTTTCATTGAAAAAGGGCGCCAGCCGTCCATACTTTTTCCGGATTTTATCTTCCATATCTTGGGTGTCTATCGTCGAATGCCTCCCTCTCTGCTGTTACCTATACATTCGACATTCCCCCCCTCTTGTCCTTTGCATAGTGAAAATTAATTTTTATAGGCCGCCTTACCGTATTACTCAACGATAATACCCTCTTCTTCCCATAAGAAGGCTAATGCCGCAATTGGAACGTTGCGGTCCGGGGCCATGGTTCTCGGTCCGGCTATCGCGGGCATCTTGTTAGCCAAAGGAAGCTTTTCCGTGCCTTTCGATTTAGATGCAGCAAGCTTTGTCGTGTCAGCATTATCTTTTTTGCTGCTTCCCACATGCCCACAGACTGACAAAGTGAAAGGTACAACAAGTCTGCGACAAGATTGGCACGAAGCTCTTGACAGGTTAAAAATCGCTTATTTTTGTTTTTTTATATCCTAAATATGGGCATCCAGAATTTCTGCGCAAGGTAGACGCACCGTGGTAATTGCCGCAGTTGTTGGTATTTTCGATTCCGATCAGTGAATGAAGGGCGGGCTAGGTAGGTGAAGCACGGTTTCATTAAGAACTCTGATCTTTCCATAATCTTTTAAGTTTTTGTGCCTTATGCGAGGTATCCTCTGCGCCGCCATAACGCACCTCTTCATAAATTCGGGCGATCTCCGAGACATGCGGATTATCGGGAGCACGTGTCAGCATCCACTGACGAAATGTCTGGCCCAGAACCTTTCCGCTCCCCCCTTTCTGCGCTCGTTTTAGCCGGTACATCACGAAGGCCCGCACCGGAGACAACCCCATTCTTTTCCATACCGGTTCGGTGGGCAAGGTAATGGTTTCCAGGTGTACCGCAACGTTTTGCGGTTGACCCAGTTCTTCCGGGATATCGAAACGTTTTTTGCGCAATATCAACCACAGAATCAAAATAAAGAGAGCCAAGGCTGCCGTAATAATGAGAATGTCGGTGCCGACAAAGCTGTGAGTCTTGCCATGTTCTCGCAAGACATGCAATCCCCGACTTGTGGCGGAGGTATTTTTTCTTGCTCCCGGCTTAAGTTTAGGCATAACTCTTAGAAGCCCCGAGACCAATACGCCCCCTGCCAGGCCCAGTGTATGTGTCAGCAAAAATCCCCAAGGCACCACCCACAAAATCAGCGCAACAAACAAAGAGCCAAATGTGGCCAGTCCCGTGATCAAAGCTAACGTCATATCCTTATTCTTCTGCCATGCCTCAATCAATAAACCGCCTATGGTCATAAGCACCAAAATCAACGGAAAATAGGCACTGGCGGGGTGAGTCAGGGTCAATACAACCCATGCCACCACTCCCGCCATGTAGGCGTAACGATGCTGATCGGGCAGATGCCTGCGCAAATAAGCCAACAATAGGGTGATGACAGCCACTATTGCGGATCCAAATCCCCCCCAAATTATTGCGATTGCCAACAAGGGGATAACGATGACCCGTGGCCAAATTCCGACAGGAGAAAAGCGGAAGAGCAGGTATATTTCCATGGGCACCAGGAAAATAAGTACATTGTGTAGAGCCTGTCCTTGTATCGCTAAAATCCAGGAAAGATCAAATAACACGGGCCATATATTCAGCATAAATCTCCCGTCCCTTTTTCCAACGCCAGATGATATCCAGATCATAATCGGCTCGACTTTCCGATGTGGTTAACCACCCCGTCACCGAACCTTGGTTCGCCAGTTGCTGCAAGAAGGGATTAACCCTTGAATCCCAAAGTGGTGAAACCACGATCACAAGACTTGGCAAGCCATGGCGCATAATTATCTGATTCATCAAGCCTTCCAAATTAGCGGATAAAAATCCGGACGGAATGGCCCAGGCTAAATCAGTTAGATAATCAGCCAACACGGCGGGTCCTGTGCCAGGCGCCATAGAAGTACCATGAGAAAACCCGGGCAAAGGACAAGAAATCGTCAAACCGCACGCATAGTCCTGATTGAGAGCCGATTCGATTGCACTGGCCGCCAAGGTAAAACAATCTTCCGCCTGGTCGCGATCAATGCCGTACCATGATTCCAAATTGGTGATAGGATGGCAGATGACTTCAACCTGGAATGCACGCGTAAAGTCGACTTCCTTCACCATAAGTTCGTTCATGCGCATGGAAGCATACGGATGCACCGATCTCCATGAATCGCCGGGTTGGTAAGATCTAATGCCGCGGTATAAAGAGGGATCCGGCTCATCCCACCACTGCCCTTTCATCTCCCCCAACCGCCTAGCCGACTTCCAAAAATTTTCAGGCAGTCCCACCCGTTGTGGCCACACGGTAACCATTATCGACGCCGTTTTTTGTACGGTCATCTGAGCCCAGCCCAAAACATCGGTCTGATAAAAATCCATGGGAGCAAATATCCAACGTCCGCGGAATTTTCCTTGGACAGTCATCCTCACCCGTGCCTGTTGGCGCTGAGCCAAGGAAAATTCCGTTCGGATAAAATTCTCTTTGCAACTGAGACCATAGGGTATGCCCTGACGCAACTGAATGACTCCGGCCGCAATCTTTAAGGGATTCGCTATCGTCAAGGATAAGTCAATTTCTTCACCGATTTCCAGAATGGCATGAGAGGGATCGGTGTGAATCCTCAGGTTACGGAAAGCCTGGGTCGCCAAGTAATGCGACAAGATCAATCCCGACAGCAGAAAGATTGCGGTCGTCACAATCAAAAACTGATGGGTCAACAACCCCGTGATGAAAAGCAAGACCGACAGGACTTGAATTCCACGTGATGACCAAGTCGTCCAAATCATGAAACATTCTCAACCGGCACGGCAACCTTTGCCATAATGTCGTCCAGAATTTCCTGAACTACGCGCTTTCGCTCGTAAAGCACGTGTTGCCGAGGCCCCCCTTGAATGATCAAGCGATGACCCAAAATTACCGGCATTAGCGCCTGAACGTGGTCCGGAGTGGCAAATGTTTCACCATGAAGCCACACATACGCTTTAAGGGCACGAGTCCATTGCACCACGGATCTGGGCGAAGCTCCCAGCATCACTTGGGGATGATCTCGTGTCGCTCTCACCAAAGCGACGATATAGTCACTGACAGCCCGATTAATGCGTACAGTGTCCGCTTTTTCTTGCCAGTGAAGAACCTCTTCAGGTGATATTTCGGCACTCAGTTCATGAACGGGGTCAAAACGGGATAATTGATAGGCCATGTCCTGTTCTTCTTGCAGGGTGGGATATCCCATGGGAAACGAGAGCAAAAAGCGATCTTTTTGAGCTTCGGGCAAAGGAAATGTTCCCGACATTTCAATAGGATTGGCTGTGGCTACGATCAAACAGGGTTGAGGCAAGGGATAGGTGGTACCGTCAACGCTGACTTGACTCTCTTCCATACTTTCGAGCAGAGCTGATTGCGATCGGGGCGTTGCCCGGTTAATTTCGTCCACAAGAATCATTTGGTGGAAAATCGGACCCGATCTGAATTCCAAAGAGCTCCGAGACGGGTCGTAAACCATTCCCCCGGTAATATCCGAAGGCAATAAGTCAGGGGTGGCTTGGATTCTGGCAAAAGACAACTGCAACATTTTCGCTAAGGACCGCACCATCCTGGTCTTCGCCACACCGGGAACATCCTCAATGTATACGTGCCCTTTCGCAATAAGAGCAACCAGCAACCATTGAGCTTGTTGTCGTTTTCCAATTACCACCTTATCCAGCTTGTCCAACAACTCTCCTGGTGTCATAGGCCCTCTTCCTTTCACTTATCCTTGTATTTTATCATGCACGGAAAAGGGCTGGTTTGGATTACGGCAACATGAAAATATTCGGCCCTCGGGCGAAGCCCCACCAATCATAGCCCTGTTCTTGACATTGATCCAGAATTTGATCCGCTAATGTCTGTACCATCAAGGCATAACTGGGATTGGTTTTCAAACGCAAGACCCACCATGCCGACAGGCGGGGTCCCAAACTCGTTTCCAGCCACGTTTTGACAACGTTCGGTTCGCCGCCTTCCAACCACATCCAGGCGTCGCTTAACGCCAGCATTTCCATAGTTTGTAGTCGGTTCTTTTTCCATTGTGTCCAACCATCAGGGACATTTTGGGGAAGACAAGAAATCAAAGCGTAGAGAACGCTTTCGAGAATGGGAGGAGCCGTCAACAATAAACTCAACGGGTCGGGATTACTATAGTCGACCCACCAAAGATACAACCGACTGCAAATGAGAGAGCCTTCGGCCTTGGGACCGTAAAATAATACAGGATTGGGGTGAGTCCTGATCCAACTACCGGGCCCGAGAGTGGGAACCGGCACGTATTGTAAGGCCTTTACCGTATCTTTTCCGGTCGGCGGCAACATGCCGGTCGGAAAATTCTCAGTCAACTCACGAATGGACCAGGAAGGGATAAGATAATAGGGGCGCGGACGAAAATCAGCTCGCCTGGAGTGCCATTCCCAAGTGTCGACATGGGCGCTCGTGGCCCAGGGAACATCTGTAACGCAACTTTTCTTGCGCTGTATAGCTATGCAATAATCATCCAAAGCCAAATGCAGGGACTGCATTTCCTGGGTGAGATTTCGCCCCGCCAAAAAGACACCGGTCCATCTTTTAATATCCTCACATTCGTCCTGAAGCATAGCGCGAACAAAAAAATCCCCACCCGATTGGTCGGTTAGGCTGTGAAGCCAATTTGCGGCTTGCAACACCACGGCGTGCCAGTCGATATCCGCATCTTGCGCATTCATAAGCCACAAAACCCATAATGATGTCCGCAACGTCTTAATCGGAGCCAAAGGGGACCGCCATCCTTCCTGAGCAATACGGTTAGCCGCCAGGCGCGAAAATCTGCCCCAATGTTGAACCTCCCCCTCAAGCCTATCGGCGGTTAATCGAGAGAGAGCCAGCCAATCGTTTCGTTCTTTGGTAAAGGCCGTCTGAGACCATTCCGGCCACTTGAATTCCTCTGGAGATATTAGCCCGTACCATAGTACGGACGCGGGAGCTCGTTGTGTCAGGAGTTTCAGAAAGGTCTTGCGAATGTCCTTGGACGTTAGGGAGTTTTCTTCGTGAATTTCTTGAAGATTCAAGATTCCGGAATAACGCACCATCTGCAATAATCTCCTCCTCTCTTTGCTCATTCATCCTATGTCTCTTGGGCAATCCACGACACATATAGAGAGCGCCATTATTTCTCAAAGCGCAGTCAATACCCAGAAAGATGTGGCAAGAGTGAAGGGCGGATATGATGCGTATCAGTAAGATTCAGCAGAATGATTGCGTAAAAAGCGCAAGACCAAAAGGAAAAATACAATTCTCGAAATTACCGCAAACAGTGCCGGCAAAGGGCGGGACAACCGGCGGAATTTGTCCAAAAACCAATCTCACGCAGCAATACGGCGTCCTGTCAGCCGATTTTTCTCCTATTCACGCTGGAAATGATACTCGGCGGCATAGCGCAACCCATCTAGCGTAAGCATGGGTTCATATTTGAGCTCTCCCGGCAAATAACTCATAATCCGGTTGGCCCAACCCCCCGTAAGAATAACCGGGGCACTCTCCCCTAAGACGCGCCAGGTGCGGATAATCAATGCATTGACCATGCCGATGAATCCATGGCCAACCCCTATGGCGATGGCTTCTTGCGTGTTTTGTCCCAGTTCCTTATCCGGGATAGTGGGCGGTATGAGAGGCAGCCTGGCCGTGCCTTGGGCCAGTGTCTGAGCCAAAAAATGCGGGCCGGGAGCAATCGTTCCCCCTAAAAACACCCCGTCTCGGGACACGGCGTCTACGGTGGCCGTGGTCCCGACATCAACGACCACTAAACTGCTCCCAAATTTGCGCCAGGCTCCCAAGGCATTCACGAAACGGTCTGCACCCAAGGAATCCGCAGGAGTATATTGCACCTTTAGTCCATAACCCGGAGGCGTGATCTCCAATGGTGGCGCATCGGACAGTGCTTGAGCCACTCGGTGAAATACCGATGTTAACAAAGGCACTACCGAGGCCATAACCACTTGGTCGACCTGTTCCACCAAAACTTCTTGCAGAAATGCCTTCAAAGGAATACGGTACTCATCCGCCGTCCGCCTGGGGTCCGTCGATAAACGCCACTCTTCCTGCCATTTGCCATGATGAAACAGTCCCACCTTAATGTGGGTATTCCCGATATCAATAGCTAATAAATAGTCGACAATTCGTCTGGGCGCATCCAAAGGCCATGCCGGCTCCCTTCCCGAAATTTCTCTCCTTTCGATGACAATATCATCTGTATTGGGACTTGTACAGAAAGATCCTGCCATGTATGATCCGTCTCCTCCAGAGTGGACCCGGGCCCAATTGTTTTTAGGCGGCAAGAATGTCGTCCATAAAAATCCGCCAATACTTGGCACTGCAAGGAATTTTGTTAAAATGGGAACGACACGACAAAAAAGAATTCAGGGGCGTGCAAGTTTAGGAAGGATGAGAAAAGGTCATGCTACTGACTGTTGAAGAGGCGCAAAAACGTATATTGGCCCACCCTTTGCCTATAATGCCTACGGAGCGAGTTTCCTTGTTGCAAGCATGGGGAAGAGTTTTGGCAGAGGACATCGTGAGTGGGGATGACATACCAAGATTCACAAACAGTTCCATGGACGGTTTTGCCGTTTTGGCAAATGACTTGTCTCAAGCCAGTACGGCACAACCCGTGGCTCTCAGAGTCAAGGGAACGATAGCAGCCGGCCACCCTTCAGCTCAATCGCTCGCTCCCGGAGAGGCTTACAAAATCATGACCGGAGCTCCCTTGCCCGAAGGAGCGGATGCAGTTGTTCAGTCTGAATGGACACAAATACCGGAAGAAAACCAAGTTCTGGCGTTGGCTGCTGTCCGTCCCGGCCAAAACGTGCGCCCAAAGGGTCAGGATATTCAAAGGGGCGAACAGGTTTTACAAACCGGTTCCGTCATTAAAGCACCTATTGTAGGCATTCTCGCCACCGTCGGACGTAAAGAGGTTATGGTCTATCGCAAACCTCGAGTGGCCATCATAGCCACCGGTGACGAATTAGTCGACCCGGGGCAGGAATTGGAACCCGGGAAGATCCGCAATTCCAACAGCTATGCCCTGGCGGCGTCATCACTGGCTGCTGGCGCCGAACCTCTAATTTTCCCACCGGCAGCAGATACCCAGGAAATGATTTCCCAACGATTTCGTCAAGCCTCTTCCGCAGACATCATTTTGAGTTCAGGAGGCGTGTCGGTGGGCGACTTCGATTGGGTGAAAAATGTGTTGTCGACAGAAGGGTCGTTGGAATTGTGGAGAGTCAATATGAAGCCGGGAAAACCCGTAACCTTCGGTACACTCCACAATCGCCCCTTTTTTGGACTGCCGGGTAATCCGGTGTCCGCTTTGGTGACCTTTGAACTCTTTGTACGGCCGGTAATCCGCATGATGATGGCGTCTCATCACTGGCAACGCCGCGTTCTCTCTTTGCCTTTATACCAACCTTTTTCGGAAGTTCATGATCGCCGTCATTACGTCCGAAGCCGCTTGGTACAAGACGGAGACAGACTCTATGTATGGCCCTATCAGAAACAAGATTCCGCCGTTCAGAGCTCATGGAGAGAAGCCGAAGCTCTTATGGTGGTCCCGGAAAATTCCGGCCCTTACCGAAGCGGAGAGGTTTTGCCTGTAATCTTGCTGACAACCGATTCTTGACACTCGGCACGGGGAAATCACGGGATTGTGGGGATCACGGCACTATTGCGCCATTCATGTCCAAGCAAATCCCCGCGGATCCCATGGTTTAGGCCAGTCTTTTGGTTTCCGTCACAATGTTCTGCGCCACTTGATATCTCGTCATGATGCGTGCCGGCCTTCCGATTTTCCTGCCATTAAACCGGACAGAGATATCAACCAACCCTTCTGTAGTCTCCTTAAGAAATGTATCGCCACTTGGCACTGTTGACACCGACTTCCCAAAAGCAAACTACCTGCGTCGCTGCGACAATCCGTGGGATATCTTTGGCTTCTCTTCAAAAGTTTGACGCGTGTCGTAACGTCCCATCATCGCCGGGAAAAGAATGACATACCCAAATTGCAAGCTTGCTGCGGCAATGAACGGCCAAACCAATGATCCCATACCGATCAACCAACCTCCCAACGCCGGTCCCAAGGCTGCGGGCAGACTCCACGACAATGCATTTAAACTGCCCGCAAATCCTCGCCGTTGATCACGCACCAAGCTGACGCTAAAGGCTTGCCGCGCTCCCATTGAACTGCGGTTGACAATAGAGCGGACAACATACAAGATTGCGGCCAGTGTAAAATTCGGCATAAACGGAATCATAATCAGAAAAGCCACACCAAAAATACGCGGCAATACGATGGAGCGAATTAAGCCCACCCGTTCTGAAATACGACCCACAATCAATGAGGATATACCGGTCAGAAAAAATGTCAGGCCATAAACCGGGCCAATCGCCGCGGGGCCCACACCAAATTTCACACTAAACCAGTATGGCAACAAGGGAGCGACAAGCCCGACACCTAAGGCATTAACCATGTTCACTGTCACTAAAAGACTGAGGGCATGATTTTCTCTCTTCACCACTTGCCTATCCGTCTTGCGTTGTTCCTGGGTCCGTAGATTCTCCGGTGAACCTTTGGAAGCTTCCTCAATCGACAAGATTTGCAGCAAATTAATGACTGCCACCACCAGATTCAACAAGAATAAAGGCAAATACGCTGAAGGCCCCTTTAACTGCGGAATCAGGTGCGGCAAAAAGGCGGCCAGAATGGAACCAATGCCCATTCCCCAAAATTGCAAACCGGCATTAAAACTGAATACCGTGCCATGTCGATCCTTGGGAATGGATTGAGCCAACCATGCCTGCTCCGCCGGCGCGAATGGTCCCGAAGCGCCGTTGGCACCTCGTCCAAAGCCAAACAGGGCCGCTGTCGCCACTAAGATCCATGTCGAGGGAACTATCACGATCAAAGATGTGCCCAGGATCAGACCGGTTTCATAGATCACCAAAAACAACCGGCGGCCGACCCGATCACTGACAATCCCAATCAGAAGGCTTAACCCCGCTCCAATCAGTCCGCCGGCCATCAGCAAGAGGCCGATATCGGGCGCACTCCATCCCCGGACTTTCAGGTATAGGGTAAAGTCTACCGCCAAAGCTCCTTGCGTAACCGACCGCAGAAATCTCGTCATAATCAATTGTCGGGCCGCCCGGCTTAATGATTGCCATCCCTTGCGACTGTATGGCGAATAAGATGTTTGACTCATATCACATCACCTGCCCCAGATTTTGCAACAAACGCGTAAATACAATCTGTTCCTCTGTGGTCAACTGAGACATCAAGGATCCTACCCGACTCCTAAAAGCTGCTAAAGCTTCTGCCAAAACCTCATTGCCCAAAGCAGTCATCATCACACTGACCAGACGCTGATCCCTTTCACTTGACAAGCGGACCACCAGACCGTCACCGACCAGCTTGTCGATCATTTGACTGACTGCGGGCGAAGATATGTGAAGGCGTTCCGCCAAATTCGATACACTGACCGGACCATCCGTCAATTTCACCATTAACCTCAGTTTGGGGCGAGAAAGTTTTCCATATTGACCACCCAATGCATCTTGAAAACGAATTAAAAGCAGTGCTACATCCTCTTCCATTACGTCCGTCCTCACTTTCTGCAATATCTCCATGATAGCACATGTTTAGGTAAGTTACTTAATTAAATGGAAGTTCAGGCACATTTCATGGCCCTGGGCAATATTCTGACCTTGGCCATTAACTCTCCGTCCTCAAAATGGGGTGATGGAATTTATGGCTGAAAAAACATATCCTGCGACCCCCCACTTCAAACCACAGTCGATGCAAGTGGGGCTTCAATCAGTAACTCAAATATTGATTTTTCTCCACTAAATCATATTTTTATGGTATGATATAGATATGTTATTAAGTTTAGAAGAAGCAGCAAAAGTCTTAGGGGTATCAAAAAGCACCATGCGCCGTTGGGAAGCGGAGGGGCGCCTGAAACCCGAGCGCACGCCGGGCGGACATCGCCGGTATCGGTCTGAAGAGTTAACGCAAATGGCCGTTCATCCCCTGCCCAAAACAGATCGTGTGACCATCGCGTATGCACGTGTGTCTAGTCACGACCAGAAAGCCGACTTGGAAAGACAGGCGATTTTGTTATCCGAGTTCTGCACAAAAAACGGTTGGACTCATGAGGTGATTCGCGATTGTGGATCGGGCCTCAATTATCACAAAAAAGGTTTGAGGGCACTATTACAACGCATTATGCGGAATGATGTGGAACGGCTCGTCATCGCCCATAAAGATCGGCTGTTGCGTTTCGGCGCGGAACTGGTCTTTGCTATCTGTGAAGAGTTCCAAACCGAAGTGGTTATCGTCAATAAAACGGAAGAGATGCGCGACGAAGAAGAACTGACGCAGGACGTGCTCGAAATCATTACGGTGTTTTCCGCAAGACTGTATGGCTCACGGAGTCACAAGAATAAAGAATTGATTAAACGCATGAAAGAGGCGACGCAAGATGATGCGGACAAGGCGGAGGATGACCCGACAACCGAATAAACGCAAGGCCGTTTTGCTCCATGACCTCATCGACCGGTACGCCAAGCAGAAAGATGCGTACCTGGTGGAACTCGCCAAAACGAAAAACTGGTACGTTTGGCAGTCGCCGCGGAAGATCAAGCGCCGTTTTGCCCGTCAGTACAGCCATCACACGTTGCCCATTCACCTGGACGATCAATGTTTCTTTGATGCCGTGACGACGATGGTGGCATGAGTGGAAAGTGCCAAAGTGCTCCACCACTGGAAGAGTCAAGTCTTCGTCCATACGAAGGACAAGTCGGCACGTCATCGGTACTTTAAGGCGTTGAAATCCTACGCCGAGTTGGCCCAAGTATTCTCTGGTGCCTGGTACGATCCGTGGTTGTTCCATTTGATACGCAACTCCCTTATGCAGCCACCGCGGATTCACAATCGGCGAAGCGCCATGCCGGATGAGTCCAGTTACCGCGTGTTTATAGAAAACGGCAAGCAGTATATCAGCATCGCCAGCCTCGTCAAAGCTCAGCGGGTGGGCTTGTTCAGTCATTCGTCACCGTTAACGGCCAGACTCCAACTTTAGGAAAAAACCGTGGTTCCGAAAGTGGAGAGCGAATAATAAGCGGAAAACGAGTCTGAGTAAATTTGGGTAAGTTTTCTGTAACGGAAAGCTAACATTTCTCCAACGGCAAATTTTTGGTATCCTCTTGGTCGGTAATGCCTATCCAAAACAATCGTCATAATACCTACGTTTTCGTTAGCCTCGTACGGCTAACGAAACGGTTTGATTTTTTCCGACAAAAGCCATAAGATATAAATGTTATAAAACCTTCGGGGCGCGGTGAGAGGTTATTCCTCAATTCCCGACCGGCGGTGATCTCACATCTTGTGAGTAGCCCGCGAGCCGAAATAGGCAGGAGTCCGGTGTGAATCCGGCGCCGACAGTATAGTCTGGATGGGAGAAGGTTAAGCCAAAGAACCTTTGGCTTATATGTCTTTCCCATTCCCCCGAAGTGGGGGATTTTTTTGTGGAGGGAAAGCCTTTGGACAGTTCTCGGATGCAACGTGCCCTTAATCTTGCCCGTCGAGGCCGCTATACTACATCTCCTAACCCTATGGTGGGTGCTGTCGTTTTAAGCCATAGCGGAGAAATAGTGGGAGAAGGCTATCATAGGCGTGCAGGGGGATCTCATGCGGAAATATTTGCCTTGAAACAGGCGGGTGCGAAGGCTCGGAGCGGAAGTCTTTATGTCACTCTTGAACCCTGCAATCACACTGGCCGTACTCCTCCTTGCACCGATGCTATTATCGCCGCCGGAATTCGTCATGTAATCATCGCCATGAGAGACCCGAATCCCGAGGTAAAAGGCGGGGGGATTGAACACCTCCGCAATGCGGGTCTCACGGTAGAAGTAGGTGACTCCGCACAACAGGCCCAAAGCCTTAATCACGCCTTTATTGCGTGGTCTACCCTAAAACGACCTTGGGTCACTTTGAAGTTGGCCATGAGCTTGGACGGCAAAGTCGCCACCAAAACAGGAGATTCGCGCTATATTACTCATAACCGATCTTTAGCGACAGTGCACGAACTGCGCCGGTTGCATGACTCAATCTTAGTCGGGGTCGGCACCATTTTAACAGATGATCCTTCATTGACCTACCGCGGAAAAAGCAAAGGACGAGATCCCATCCGGGTAATTCTCGATACCAAAGGACGCACACCTCCCAACGCTCAAGTTTTTCAATCGAACTCTTCCGCTCCCACCCTGATTTTCACGACCAGGCAGAGTTCCGCCGACTGGCAACGGGATATTTTCTCTGCGGGGGGAGAAGTCATTGAAGTCTCGGCCGATCCGTCGGGAACTGTCAGCATCAGGGAGGTCTTGAGCGAATTAGCCTCCCGCCATGTCCTCTCCCTGCTCGTGGAAGGCGGTCCTCGGGTTCATGCCGGCTTCGTAACAGAGAATTGGGCCGATGAATGGTATAGCTTTATCTCCCCCCTGATCATCGGGGGAAGAGCCGCACCCACGGCAATAGCGGGAGACGGCGTAGCTTTTTTGAAAGACGCCTCTGTCTTAGAGAATCTCGAGATTCACAAGTCGGGTGAAGATGTTGTTATTCATGGGTACTTCCCCCCGGCCAACAAATCGCCCCGGCTTATCAATTCAGAACAGGAGGGGACGCATGTTTAGCGGACTGGTCCAAACCGCGGGTCGAATACAAAACACGCAAAAGGCGCGAGATTCCTTCTCACGCATATTAACAGTGTTCTCGGATGATCCGGAACCATTCACACTCGGAGAATCCGTGAGTGTCAATGGTGTTTGTCTGACGGTCATCCAATGCACCGGCCCCACTTTTCAGGTTGAATGCTCACCCACCACTTTGGCCATTACCACTCTCGGCACGTTGACACCGGACGATCCAATAAATTTGGAGCGGGCCGTAACTCCCTCAACCCGTCTGGGAGGGCACTGGGTGCAAGGGCATATCGATACCCAAGGACATGTTGACCAGATCGAACCGGAAGGCGAGACCCGCCATGTTATGATAACTTTTTTGCCTCACTATCGCCCCTTACTGGTCCCATTCGGTTCTGTCACGGTGGACGGAGTGAGCCTGACGATAGTCAATGTCGAAAGCGACCGCTTTCGCGTCACCCTTATTCCTTATACACAGACCCACACAACATTAGGTGCGCTTCATCTTCAACAAGCCGTCAACCTCGAATTTGACGTACTCGGAAAATACGTTCAACAATTATGTGCTCCTTATTTGGGAAGCGAACGGAAGGTGCCAAATGATGACGAATGATGACGAACTCACTGAATTCAATACGATTGAAGAAGCCTTGGAAGCACTCAGACAAGGCGAAATAATTGTGGTGGTCGATGACGAAAATCGCGAAAATGAGGGAGATTTACTCATGGCTGCCGATTTCGTCACACCCGAAGCAATCAATTTCATGGCTCAATGGGGCCGCGGCTTGATTTGCGTTCCCATGACCGGTAAAAGACTCGAACAACTCGCTATTTCATCCATGGTGGATGCGCCTGATGAGTCGATGAGTACAGCCTTTACGGTGTCTGTCGATGCACGGTTCACGACCACTACTGGAATTTCCGCCCACGACCGTGCCAATACGGTGAAGGCCCTTATTGATCCCCTGAGTAAACCGGAAGATTTTGTTCGCCCCGGACATATCTTCCCTTTGCGCGCAAAAGATGAAGGAGTGTTGCGGCGACCGGGACACACCGAGGCCGGTGTGGATTTGGCTCGTTTAGCGGGTCTGACCCCTGCGGCGGTAATCTGTGAAATTATGGATTCGAACGGTACAATGGCTCGTTTGCCTCAACTGCAGGCTTTCCGGAAAAGATTTGAATTGAAACTTATTACCATTGCGGATTTAATCCGCTATCGGAAGAAAAAGGAAACGCTGTTTACGCGTGCAGCCCAGGCTGAACTTCCCAGCCGCTACGGAACATTCCGGGCGGTAGCTTACACCGAAACCGAAACCCAAGATACCCACCTGGCTCTGGTTATGGGAGATGTAAGTGACGGCCGACCGGTTTTGGTGCGTGTGCATTCGGAATGCCTGACCGGGGACGTATTTGGATCCAAACGTTGCGACTGCGGCGATCAACTGGATATGGCGCTGAAACGAATTGCCGAAGAAGAACGTGGAGTTCTTTTGTATATGCGCCAAGAAGGCCGGGGTATCGGACTCGCCAACAAAATTAAAGCCTATGCCCTGCAAGAGCAAGGCTATGACACCGTCTCGGCTAACCAAGCGCTGGGCTTTCCTCCGGACTCCCGGGACTACGGCGTTGGGGCTCAGATCCTCGCAGATTTGGGTATCGGGGAAATCCGTTTATTGACCAACAACCCCAAAAAGTATTATGCACTGGAAGGATACGGTGTTAAAATTGTGGAACGGGTGCCGATCCACTCCGTCCCCCGCGAAGAAAACGCCTTCTATCTTCAAACCAAGAAGGTCAAATTGGGGCATTGGATGGATTAATGTCGGCACCTCTTGTCCATCAGAACGAGAGAGAAAGGTTTGATTGATATCGTGGCCGAGCACCAAGGGTTTCTGATGACTCATCCGGGGCAGCACTGGGCTGTAGTGGTCAGTCGGTTTAATCAAAGAGTCACCGACCGACTTCTTGAGGGGGCCGTCGACACACTTGTCCGCCATGGCGCCCCAGCCGAAACCGTCGATGTATTCTGGACTCCGGGCGCTTTTGAACTACCCAATATCACCAGTTATCTGTTGAGCAGCAACAAGAAATATGCCGCTCTGATAGCCTTAGGCGCTATTGTTCGCGGGGAAACGCCCCATTTCGACTATATTGCGTCGAGCACGACCGCCTCTTTAGCTGAACTGAATCGTCATAGCATGACCCCGGTAATCTTCGGGGTACTGACCTGTGATACGATGGAACAAGCAGAAGCGCGTTCCGACGGAAAATCCGGCAACAAGGGGGCGGAAGCTGCCCTGGCCGCAATCGAAATGGCCGATCTATACTACCGTTTAAGAGAATAACTCATTCTATTTCGACTTAGGCATAGGATCCATCGGATGCACGAACACTGACTTCACCGCTGGAAACAGGAATGACCAAAGACCCCTGACGAACCAACAAGCGCCCTTGTTCGTCAATATTTTCGGCCATTCCTGTTATCGTTTCACTGGGCCCTTGTACGACAACACTCTTGCCCAAGGTCAGGGCATAATTGCGCCACGCTTCAATGACAGACGGATTGCCTTCTAAAAGCCACCGTTCGTAGCGGACTTCCAAATGGTGGGCCAGGGACTGCCACAATGATTCGAGGCGTACATTTTCGGCACCGGCCTCCTCCAAAGTAATGGCGTGGGGGTACTGACTCTCATCAATGCGGCCGTAGACATTAATACCCATTCCGACTATGGCCCATAACAGTGGTGCGATGCCTGCCTCTACCAAGATCCCCGCATATTTTCTTTGATGAAGGACCCCGTCATTGGGCCATTTGAGGCCAACCGCAAGCCCGGTGACCTCGCGCACCGCATCACTCAAAGCCACAGCCGCCAGAAGACTCAGAACGCCGCCATGCTGAATTCTCGGGGGGTATAAGAGGATGGATGCATAAAGTCCTTGGCCTTTAGAAGAAAGCCAATTCCGACCGGAACGCCCGCGCCCCCGTGTTTGTTCCAATGCAAGGACCGCCGCACCCGAAGGCACGTTTTCTTCCGTTAACCTTTTGCGCAATAATTCACTGGTAGAACCTACTGTGTCTAAAACGGTGATATCTTGTCCAATCCACCCTTGTTCCTCTCGCATAAATCCATAATTCATCGTCATTTACAGCACCCACACTCCCTATCCTCAGCCCAAAGAAAAGATGCCCGGAGCTTCCTTCAATATTTTTCTGAGTCAGTCAGAAGAACTAGGCTGAAGGCTTTTGACATCCTCTATGCTCCTAGTTTCGCTCAAAGGTACGGAAATTCATGACCTAAGCCTACCGGTCTTGAGAAGCTGTAGACTCTAAAAGTTCCGGCTTCCAGTCCTTCACACGAGTGACTCGCTGTCCCCGTATGCCTTGAAGCAAGGTCCGTACATCTCCTTTGCCGGGAATCAAGATTTTCGGAGAGATTTCCTCCAACGGTTCCAGAACAAATCGGCGTAAATGCATGCGTGGATGCGGCAGCAGTAAATTTTCTGTTTCCAGCACTAAATCGTCATATAATAAAATGTCTACGTCAAGAGACCTAGGCCCAAAGCGAACTGTGCGGACTCTCCCGCACAGTTTTTCAGAGATCCATGCCTGCCTTAAGACGTCATTGCATGTCTTGTCTGTACTGAGCAAAAATACCGCGTTAAGATAGTCCGACTGCAGAGGTCCTCCCTGAGGCTCAGTTTGATAAATGCCGGAACATCGGCGAATGATGCCCAAATGTTGAAAATGCCTGAGGGTCATCACAAAACATGACAAGGGATCCCCCTGATTGCCCCCTAAGGAAATATAAACATCATGCATGACGCCAAATCTCCACTTCAACATAACCCATAATATGCTCTACGGGCGGGGCCATCTTTTTCACACGTACTTTGACTTGGTCGGCACGAGGCAGAGACAAGACCGCATGGGCAATCCTCTCGGCCAAGGTTTCAATAAGATTAACCGGCTCACCTTGCATGATATTGCTAATCAGGCCCACAACCTCCGCATAATTGATGCTGTCTTCTAATTTGTCGCCGCCGGCCGCCTCACGGATATCTAACCCAATTTCGACATCGACTTGAAACGGCTGGGCAATGGTGTGTTCATGCACAAGAACACCGTGACGGCTCTGATAGCGCAAATCGTACAGACGTATCCAGTCATGCATGGCGATACCATTCATCGGCGACTTGCAAAGCATCCGATGCCGTCTCCACGTTATGGACCCGCAACACATCGACTCCTTTGGCAACTGCCAGAGCACAAACGGCAGCTGTGGCTACGTCTCGTTGTTCGGGAGGCTTTCTTGTTACTTGGCCCAAAAACCTTTTCCGGCTTGGGCCCAGTAATATTCCCGCGCCTAACCCTTGAAATTCTTCCAGATGGCGCAATACCCTCCAATTGTCTTGGACTCCATAACCAAACCCCAGCCCCGGATCTACGAGAATATGGTCATCGGCTATGCCGGCGTCTTTTGCCCCACGAAGTTGCCCAACAAAAAAATCGGTCATTTCCCTAAGATTTACTTGTCCGGGATCCCAAGAGGGATCGCGGTTAAACATCATCACCAGTCCGGATCCATATTCCGCCACAATCCGAGCCATGTTTGCATCTTTGGAAAGTCCCCAGATATCATTGACAATATCGACTCCCGCTTTGACGGCCTGTTCCGCCACCCATGCCTTTTGCGTATCCACTGAAAGACATATCTCCGGCCAAGTAGACCTCAAGGCCAAAATGGGGTTCATCAGCCGATCCCATTCTTCTTCCGCACTGACCACACGGTATCCCGGACGCGTAGACTCGCCTCCGATATCGATAATATCTGCTCCCGATTGCAGAAGTTCCTCCACATGTGACACAATGTGACTGACCTCCAGATATTGGCCCCCATCCGAAAAAGAATCGGGAGTAATATTAACTATGGCCATAATCAGTGTTTTTTCACCCAGTTCTAATGCCTTGTCTTTGCACCGAAATATCCGGCTCACGTTTCTTTTTGCCTCTCTTCCCGCCCAATTCCATTTCTTCCCAAGATCCATATGTTTTGGTATTTTAAGTATTATCTTATCTTATCTCGGTCTCAATGGTCTTTCATGATTTACCGATCGCTCTAATGGAGTTGTTCATTTCTGATCATTTCCGAGCAAATCTCTTATAACCCTCCCTGCTTCATCGCCTCATAACCCCGTAGATCGCAAGGATTGGTCGTCCGTCGATGGGCACCTTCGGTTGATAGCAGTGTGTGCAAGTGAAAACTTGTCATGAGAACGAATAACCTGAGGCCGGCCATTCCAACTCCAAACGTCTTTGGACTTGAGCGACCACTTGACTATACAATACTCCTTTGTCGTGCTCTGTAAAAGATACAGTGAGCCACTTGGGCTGACGGCGCCATACACCCAGCTCGCCACGGGCACACTGTGAACCCTGCGAAACATGGTTTGCCCATTTTTCCTTAACACAGCGACCATAGCTTTTCCAGGTTCGGTCAAATTGATGCCGACATAGATCCACCCCATCTTGTTCACTCCCATGATTTGGCTATGATTGATGGATTCGCGCGAAAAAAGGGCAGCCTGGCGCACCATCCGATGCTTCGCGTTATAAACGCGAAAAACCCGTTGATGGCTATTTTTTGACGCCAGTTCTACCACCAATTCTTGATTTGGCGACACCGTAAAGGATCTCACGGAAACTCCGATGGGAAGAGAGGATAGACTCTGCCCGGAAAGGTTATATCCGCTTTTCGTCATGTTCAGAACGTGAAGCAACTTCCCGGTGTCGCTATATTGGCGCAACCAACTTTCCCATTGGCCCTTTCCCAACTTAACTCCTTCAACCAACAACGTATTTCCGTCCGTTGCCAAATGCCAAATCATTTGCGTATAACCAAGATCCGGCGACAACTGGATAATCTTGCGAGGTTTTCCCAGAATAACGCGGTAAATGCCCAAAGTGTGGTTGTCGGCGAAAAAGATCTGCTTTTCCGTTCCTACGATATCTTCCGGCAACAGATTGCCTGTGGAAATACTGCGCCAGGGATGGGTGTCAATGACAATTCTGTGCCCATAGGTATCCGCAATAACAAGCTGGCCACCTTTCACCATAAATCCCAGCGGGCCATAAAATTGTCCATCAAGTCCTTGAGCCTGTGTCACCTGATTGGAGCCCCGCCCAAAAGGCAGTGTCAACAGGCGCACAGGTTTTTCACTGAACTTCCATACCCGCACCGGATAGAAGTGATGATGAACTATGGCACCAATACCCAAAACCACCGCCATTATCGCGCCGGTTATCCCAATTTTCTTAACGACTTGCGAAGTCATGCCCGCATTCCCCCCGTAGCACGCTATGCGCCGAAACTCGTGAACAGACCAGCAGGTCAAAACCCCAAGGCGAGAACACCGGGGAGAACGATTCCGCAGCAGACACAAAACAATAAATTTGATTCGTGAACAGGATCCCTGTGCCATGACAATAATCAAGGGTCCGCAAGCAAAACCGTGGGGTTAGGGTACGACGGTACCGTAAGCACCCGGCAGGAATGAGGAAGGTCATGCAAAGCGATTTCTGATAAATGTGGCTCAATATGATTATCCTCATTTCCTCGGGTATCGGGAAATGAAGCCGTGAACGCATTTCTCGAATTCCTATCAGACCTGACCCCTTGTTGTCCTATTGGATTGACGGGGGGAGGTGATTTCATCTATGGAAATAACGTGCGGATGCCGACATTTGCGTTGGATTGCCGATGGCGGTTTCAATTCTGTGGAATTTCTAGTGGCTTTCTTTCATTCGTAGCGTCATAAATCATGGAAAAGGATGCTCTGTGTCGCAACGTCATGTCATTCACGTAGTGATTCTCCCGAGATGATGAGAGGGGTTGTGCGCCGTGGGTGGATTTACCGATCATCACCCAGTGGCTGACGATCGAAGATACTCTGCGCCATTTGCAGAAAGCGGTTTTCGTGGTGATGATCGAGTCGGAACTTGACTATGTCTAAACTCCACCGATGTTCAGGTTCCCACTCGACTGTTCGTACCATTTGAGCGTCACGCCGCACACTACCTCACCGCTGAAAAAATCAGGTCAAGGCACATGAAAAGGTCTTAGAGTCCTCCCTGACAAATCCATACCGCTACGATCCGAAAAAAGCCGTTGCGTCTAAATATTAGAAATATTAATCGATGATGCGACAGCCGGAACGCTTGAGGAATCGTTATTATTAGTAAACCGCGAGTTTTGTGGATCTCTAAACAACCCGTGGACCAGTGGGGCGTCTCCTCCCACACTCGCAACGCCCCACTGACCAGCTTAGGCAGCACGTAGAAATAACTTTCATGTTTGCGAGTCGGGTTTAATGATGTAATTCCACTCCCCATGGAAGGGATATCGTTCGATATGGAGGGCGTGAAATGTTGCATCATCCACCTTGCGTCCTGTTTCATACGTATGCTCGTCTAATTC
>JAKACM010000081.1 GCA_021821465.1 Bacillota bacterium | reverse complement strand
CGATAGCCATTACTGCCACCGCCGTCGGCGGTGACATACAGCGCGGTCGCCTCGGGATATTGGTGCTGACCGATGAGATCCCACCAACGCCGGATGCTCGCCAGGGCAAATTCTGCCGTGTCATGACTGGTGCCGACGTTTACCAACGCGTTGTGTGTGGTTACATCATAGACTCCATAGGGGCTGGCTTTCCCTTCCGCTCGATCCGGAAAATCATAAACATTGACGCTGGGGGGACATTTCTGGGGATGCCATTCCCGTCCCGCCTGGCGAAAGTTCCCCACCAACTCCTTTTTCTTGGTATCCACCGAAATCACGGGTTGTCCCGCCTCCTGAAAGGCCTGAGTCTGATCATGAATCCACTGGAATTGATCGTCCCGATCCGGATGGTCGGCGGATCCTTCGTGGACCTTCCGTGGGCTCTGTAAACTATAGCCCTGATCATGCAAGAGGGCGGCGACAGTGCTCGGACTGATGGGATGGCCGTCAGCCTGTAACTCCCGGGCCCGTTTCTCCAGACTTTTCGACGTCCATCGCAGCGGACATTCCGGATCCCCACGCGTAGCGGGTTCAATGAGGGCATCTAAATCGGCTAACCAGGTCGGGTCGGTCTCGATGAGGGGTTTCCGGCCCGCTCCGGGCCGGCGAATCCGATCTCCGATGATCGTGTCCGGGTCTTCGAGCTCGGCCAAACCCGTGCGAATCGTGGGAATCGACAATCCCGTGGCTCGGGACACGAGGGCGATGCCTCCGTATCCCAGTGCCCAGGCTTCACTCGCGGCCATTAATCGACGCAGTTTTTCATCTAAAAAGGGCGCCAGCCGTCCATACTTTTTCCGGATTTTACCTTCCATATCTTGGGTGTCTATCGTCGAATGCCTCCCTCTCTGCTGTTACCTATACATTCGACATTCCCCCCTCTTGTCCTTTGCATAGTGAAAATTAATTTTTATAGGCCGCCTTACAATACTCATTGCCCTTTAAAGACGGTTACATTTATTTTGGCGGGGCAAGCCGGATTGGTTGCTCCTTGAGTTATTATGACGGCTATCTGCCGAAATTGTTCGCGAACATGACAAAAAACGGTATCCCACTCGCATCGGTCTTGTTGGTGCTCGTGGTCTCATCTCTGTGCATCATCTTGCTGCCTTCGTTCTCATCGCTCTTTCCTCTGGTCGCCAGTGCTCCTTCTTTTGTCTTATGCACCGGGGCCTTTGAGTGTGGCAATATTTCGCAAGAAATATCCTGACGAAACGCGGTCCTATATGCTACCCATATATAGGTTGTTGACTCCATCGGCATTCATGATCAGCACACTCATGATCTATTGGTCAGGCTGGGCATCCGTGCGTATTTTGATTTCTTCAGTATTTGTCGGTCTGCCTCGAAAATTATTAGCCGGGAGACGTCGAGTTAAGAGCTCCGCCAGCCATTGGGAATCTTTGACGTCGGTCTTGCGCCCGCGCAAAGCCTTGACATGAGCCGGATTGACCAGCCACACGACACAGGTGGTTTCCAACAAATTATAGAGCGGGAGATCATCCGTCAAGGTCCCAAAGGTCCGGGTTTCTTGTCGACTGGGGGTCACTTGATCGGGACCCTGATGCCGGATCGTCACCACCGCCGTTTCTTTATGCACATCAATCCCCGCACCGTGAAAGACTTCCACTGGCATAGTGCTCCCCTTTCTGGACGTTTCTTGTCCTCTCGGGCCAGGGAACTCAAGGATTCTGTTTCGCGTGCGTGGCAAGCCCGCAACAATGTGAGGTGCCCGGGGCGTTCCAGGTCAAACTGTGACACGGATGCATGATCCCACAGAAGAGTCGACCATCACAAGAAAACGCACAGAAGTACTTCGACATCCCCCCAATTTTCATGCTGCGAGGTGCCGAAAAGCGGCATGAAAAACTGTTATCACTCGCGTATTCCGCGCCATGGAAATGGATCATCCCCAGGGAATACCCAGAAGTTTTGAGATGATCCATGTTTCTGGCGGTTTTCGACTCATGCTCTATTGATACGTTCCGTCCTTTTTAGCTAGCTTGACAGCTTGTTGATAGGCAGCATGCATAGCTTGGACCGGAGTTTGTTTGTTGATCAACACGGCAGTAATGGCATTGAGCAAAACCTCGTGGGAGAATTGATCCCACCAGGCAACCTTCGGTTCTGCTACAGCGGTGGACAACACACTTAACGAGACTTGTTGGGCAGGATGCGTTTTCAAAAAGGTTGTAGCCGCTTGAGCCACATCATTGCGCACGGGAAGATATCCCTGGCTATGCTCCATCCAATAAACTTGTCCTGCTTTAGAGGTGAGATATTTCACAAAGGAAAAGGCAGCACGTTGTTGACTGGCCGTTGATTTAGAAAATACTCCTAGATATCCTCCGAACAGAGATGTCGCGTGTCGAACATTGTGAGGCAATGGCGCTTCGGCCAAAGTAAATTTGTTTCCGACGGCTTTCTGTACATATGGATAAAAACCCGTTGTCCCAATGAGAATCGAGCTGGTTTCGTTGGCAAAATCAGTTTGGGAGGCATAACCATGGGTTAGTACCGCAGAGCCATTTTTGACCATGTTGCTCCATAAGGTTAAGGCTTTGACTGCGGGGCCATGAGAAGAAAAGGCCGCTTTATCCGGCATGCCGTTAGAACCCACAAAATTACCGCCGGCCTGGTCAAAGAACGCAAGCCACGGATAGGTGTGCACCAAGGTAATAGCAAAGGCCTGTTTACCTGATCCGGATAACTTGGTGGCATCTTGTGCAAATTGTGTCCAGGTCTTAGGCGGAGCAGTAATGCCGGCACTGTCGAAAGCATTTTTGTTGTAGTACATAATGGCGGCACCGAGATTAAATGGCAGCAAATATTGGTCCCCATTCGGCCATTTTCCCGGTTTGAGCAGATTGGGGTAAAAAGGCGTCAATGAAAATCCCTGAGACCCTTTAATCAAAGGACTCAGATTGACTAAGCTACCTGTTTGGATAAACCCAGTGGCCCACGGTGGGTTCATTTGAGACAAGGTAGGAGGATTACCTGCAACGATGGCAGTCAACAACTTCGGCTCCAAGGCGGCATCATTGGGCACCACGACGTCACTGACTGTGATATGAGGGTGTAATTTTTCGAATTGTTGGATTTCTCCGGCTAGAGCGACTTTGTATGGGCCTGTCATTTCATTCCAAAAGGTAATGGTGACAGGACTTTTGCTGGGTACAGTCTTGGACGGTGCAGCCTGTCCACTTCCGCATCCTGCCAAGGCAGACGACATCACCACTGTGCTGAGAAGCGAAAGTGTAATCGATGATTTTTTGTTCATGAAACAACTCCTCCTTAATATCAATATCGTTTAAGAGAAAACCGTGATGTAACGACTTCATTGTCAAGCTATGGCCCTCTGGAAACTTTACACTCTCTTACCCTTTAATCCCTGTACGACTCACCGATTCCACAATTTTGCGTTGGGCTATGATATAAAAGATCAACACAGGGACTGTGGTAATGGCTGCTGCAGCAGACAACACCGTCCAATCTGTCCCATTGGCTGTCGAAAGAAAATTAGCTAGACCCACTTGAATCGGCTGGACCTGCGGTCCGTTTGTCACAATGAGAGGCCATAAAAAAGCATTCCAACTCAGCAAAAACAGATAAATACTGACCGTCGCTAAAGCCGGCATCAGATTAGGCACGACGATTTTCCATAAATACCCCCACGGAGTAATACCGTCGATCCGGCCCGCATCCCATAATTCTTTAGGCAATGACCGCATAAATTGCATCAGCATGAACACTGCAAAGCCATTGGCTGCAAAGGGAACAATTTGGGCCGTGTAGGTATTAAGCCAATTCAGATCGCGTACCAGTAAGTAATCCGGTATAATAATCGAATAAAATGGGATCATCATCGTCGATAAAATGAGTGCCAAGAGATATTTGGTTATGCGGTTGGGCAAAAAGACAATGCTATAGGCAGCCAAGATAGACGTTAGGAGTGCCAACAGCGTCGTCACCAGCCCCATACCCAGCGAATTAAACAGAAAACGCAGCCATGGTGCCAGACCCCACGCCGTTACATAGTTGCTGACAACTCCTTGAGGCAACAAAGCACCGGGAAAGCTATAGGCGCGCATTGACGTCTCTAAAGAAGTAGCAAAAATCCACCAAATCGGAAAAATCACAAGGACAGCGCACAGAACGAGAAAAGCATACGTGAATATCCGAGTCGTGACGCGCTCTTTCATCGTCGTTATCCTCCGTAGTAGATAGATCGGCGCGAAACCCAAAACTGCAAACCGGTCAAACCTAATATCAACACGAAAAATATCACTGCTTGAGCTGAAGCCTCTCCAAAGTGAAAGTAATTAAAAGCGGTTTCATAAATCAGATACGTTAGGGTTGTCGTCCCATTTAACGGTCCCCCACGGGTCAAAGCAAAGATTTGGGTAAACGTTTGAAATGCATTAATCGTATTAATCACGATCACGAATAACGTGGTGGGTGACAGAAGCGGCCAGATAATGTGCCAAAATTGCCGCCAGGCAGTAGCTCCATCAACCGAAGCGGCTTCAAGCAAGTCTCTAGGAATATTTGTTAGCCCCGCCAGAAACAATAACATAGTGAAGCCAAAACTGAACCAAATCGTGTAGATTATCACACTCACTAAAGCTAAAGTTGGACCGTTTACCCATCCAATCCCGCTTCCCAGACCCAAAGCCCCCAAAACATGGTCAATGACACCGACACGGGGTTGATACATCCACAACCAAACTGTAGAGGTGGCCACAACCGGCATCACATAAGGCAAAAAGAACAGAGCTCTAAATAAACCACTCGCCCGCATGCCTCTATATAACAAAACGGCAAATACCAACGAGATGGTGCCACCTGCCACCACCACTCCCAAGGTAAAAAGCAAAGTTACTTTAAGTGCTTGCCAAAAAGATTGAGTCTCTAACAATTGGCGATATTGATTGACTCCGACAAAGTGAGGATGCATTCCATACGTAAAATGAAAAAGGCTATATCCCCCCACAAAAAACAGCGGGACAATCCAGAAAACGGCTAATACAATTAACGACGGAACCAGATACCAAAATCCATAATAAGAGGATATGGATTGATTTTCCCTTGTCACGGTCCTGGCCTCTCTTTCAATTCCGTGTGCCGGGTAATGCTGTATGAAATGTACCCTTCCCGATGATAGCCGATGCTGTATATTACCGGAACGTGTTCTGTCGTGTAGGCCACTTGTTGGAGATAGAGAACAGCCTCTTCCGGTGGAATGCCTAATGCTGTCGCAGCTTCTTCGCTGGTATGCTTGATCGAAATCTGAGTCGTAGCCGATGAAATTATGATGCCCAAACGAGCTAACGCAGACATCATTTTATCAGCAAAGACCGATACATCCACCATAACCGACCCTACTTGGGTCGGAAGATAATCAACGAGAAACACAGCGGGTTCGCCACTAGCGAGAACAGTCCGCGTGACGCGGTAACCTCCCGTCCCTTCTGGTAAGCCAAGCGCATCCGTCACGTGTTGCGGGAGGGTAACGGATGCGATGCGAATGTTTGTCACAGACGGCTCATACCCATTGTCGGTCACAATGTCTGCCACGCTATTCAAGACATGCAATGATGCATTCATGGTACGGAGTGAGCGCACAGCAAACGTGCCTACTCCGTGTTTTCGAATAACCAAGCCTTCTTGTTCGAGCGCACTTAACGCAGAACGAATGGTGGGGCGACTCATACCGAGAAGCTTGGCTAATTTGTCCTCGGAGGGTAAGCGTTCTCCGGGGATCGTACTCATTAAAATTTCTTCTATCCCATCGCGTGCAAGACGTTGACGCGGAACAAACCGGCCTGTCATGACGGGTCCTCCCTTAAAAACTCATAAGACGTCTTACCTCTTGGATATATAAAAAATATAACAAACTATACTGTAAGCCGCAAGTAGTCTCTGTGGGATAATGTTTTTCTTAGTCTAATTTTTACTACACTTCCCAATATGAGTCTTTTAAACTTACGAAACATCACAGCTAATCTGGCAGCCGGCAAAAATAGCTTTCAGATTTGCGAGTGCGGTATAACGACAACATTCCACTTGTCATGAAAAGAAGAGACGGGAGCACCACTGATCCGGATGAGGATCTGTCATAGAGAGTTGGCTGCACGGCGCGTTTTCGACACTGACAAAATCAAGACTTGACAGACACAAACCCTGAGGAGTCGGGTCCGTTATCAGCAGATGTTATGTTAACCTCGGCATCGATAAAATCTGAAAGAATAGAATCCACCTAACATACTTAGGCAAAAAATGCTTAAGCAGGATAGCTCCTATCCTAGGAGCATCCATTTATGGCTGACACGGGCAATAGGGAGAGAATGTCGGTTTCCGAATGGGGTGGGCAGGAGCTCGGGGACGACATCAGGCTCAGAGACGGGGCTAGGGCGTCACCTACTCAGACCCGCTGAGGGAAACGAGGCGGGCTGGGCAAATCGTCACCATGTGGGGGATTCGTTACGTTCCATAGGTATGCGGATGGTACATATTCGGTAAACCCGGTATTGCAATCATGAGCATGCATCAGATTAATGGGTGGAAATGGGGAACCTAAAAGAAGCCAGGTACAACCTATCCCGCTCGGGTGACATCTTAAGGATCGGATGTTGTTCAGCGAAGAAGACGCTGAGGATTTATCTGGTGTCCCCCGATCTCCGTTTTGGGCAGAAACGCCGCGAGGGCCTCTTCCGACAAGGGCTGGTTCCCATTGCGGGCGTAGGCGGTCAGATACTCCGTCAAGTAGGTCAGAGGATTCCACCCATTTTGGGTGACCGTCCCACGTCCACACCATGGCCGCCAAGTGCCCGCTCCATTCGGCTCGACTGCCATAGTAGTTTCTTCTCCACCCCCTAGTGAAACGTGACACATGCGATCTCCTCTGATAGGGTACAAGAGTCCGTTTTAACAGGAAGGAGGATCCCATGAGTCAAACCTAATCTATTCCCGAGAGTTAGAAGAACCAGTCGTGAAGGCAGTGCAGGACACACCTACAATGCCACGCTAGTGGCCCGGCAGCATCCACCCAGTCCGAGTATGGTGCGGTGGTGGACTCGCGAGGCGCACGATTTCGTGATAAGGGAGCCCCATCGCATTCAGACAGACCGCCTCAATCTTCTGTGTGGTACGCGAGGGTGTGGATCGTGAAATCGTTCGTACTGCAGGCGAGCCCTTTCTTCCTCAGTAAAGGTGAGATGCCGCAGGGATGACAAACCTCCTTCAGGGTTTTCATCCATTGTCAGGGCCATTCGGGAAAAAGTCCAGCACTTTATCGAGAACACCGAGGAGAACGATTTCGGAGGTGACACAAAACGATAAATTTGATTACTGTGAGCAGTATACACTGAGATTAAATCCACTTCGTCCTCAGAAAAATTTCACAAGACGGAGGTTCTGAATTTGGAAGCGAAGGATATTCGAGAGGCCGAGGCCTTGTTTGAGCGATATGAAGTCATTGACGAGACCATCTATGATATGTCACCACCACCCTCATCACAGCATCAAGCTGTTGTGGGGAATTTAATACCGTGAAATCAGCGTGTATTTGAAAGCAAAGGCATGTCGAGTGTTTCCTGCACCATTTGGCGTATGGATAACCCCCGACGAACAAGAGCATGTGGAACCGGATATTACCGTGGTTTGTGACCGGGAAAAAATTCACACAAAAGGATATGTCGGTGTCCCCGATTTAATCGTCGAAGTTCTCAGCGCCTCCACCGCTTTCAAAGATAAGACGGTAAAACTACACCTTTACCGAAAATCGGGTGTTCGTGAATACTGGATTATTGATCCGTCGAATGAAATTGTCGAGGTCTACCAACTCCACGACCGTACCTTTGGAGAGCCGCAAATATATGGAAAGGACGCTATAGTGAAGGTAGGCATCTTTGAAGATCTCTCCATCAACCTAGTCGAGTTATTTTCCTAAATTTTCCCGGCGATACCCCAGGATCTTTGTGCGGAAACAAAGATATCAAAATTCTCGTCTGATATTGATATATGTGTAACCGTGACAACACTCCGATGTTCGCCTGTCTCGAACCCGTAAAACTTTGTGCCTCCTCCCGTCCTCCTCTAACACCCCAGAACTTTGGACTCTTGGATTCCCCGCAAATTCATGGTGAAGCTACCCGCATCAGCGATGGTTACCCGGCCACCGGATTCAGCACAACTAGTCCGGGAATGAAAGAAAAATGCTTTGCGTTGAGCGTAATAACGGGAATCTCCTCGACCAATGCGGTGGCAGCGATAAGGGCATCAATGGCGCCAATGCCGTGGGAACGTCTCCATCGTCGGACCAGCCGTCCCGCTTGAACCGCAATATCGCTTCCTACATCAACAGTTTGAAACGGTTGGACCAAAGAATCTACGATGCGCTCTCCGTCTTGAGACAGTTTCTCCCCCGCGTATAACTCCGTAAGGGTGAGTACAGAGACTATTCCCGTCAACTCGCCTGAGGCAACTTGTTGCAGATAGTCGGTACAGCGATCGTCCTCTGCTCGAAGATGGCAAATGAACACGGACGTATCGAACAAAAGTGTCGTCACGATAAAGTATCCCGATCGGCTTCCTTGCGCAGTTGCGCGATATACGTTGTGCTGACCGGATATACATCCCGTAATATACCAGCGGGAGGAATTTTGAACTCACCGACTTGGTCCCTTTCCTTGACTGGTGACAATACCAGACGCCGGGACTGAGATGACCACTCAACCATTAACTGGGTTCCCGCATTCCACTTGAGTTGGCGTCTAATCTCTATGGGCACAACGATTTGTCCCCTGCTGGACATCACAGTAATCCGTCTCATGACCACATCTCCGATTTATGTCTTACTTGTCTTACCAGTCTTATCATGGTGTTAGACGCCCATATTGTCAAGACAATTTCGTTCGGAGCCTTTTCCGCTCAGCGAAAAATAAGGGCTGTGGATGACCTTGTTCTGGGATTTTATGTTATATATCTCACATTCCGCACCCAGAGGGATTTCTTCTTGTGATCACGAATGCTCTTGGTGTAATGGTAGGATTGGTTGATGCTGATCATTGCGGGTGTGCTGACCTGCTCATGTTATCGCCGCCCACTGTTGGGACGGATACGGGGTGGAAATCGCCTTTACTGGATGCGTCGGCCCGTCATCATCCGGATATCCCAAGATCTCGGCCAATCCGGGCAATGATTGCTGTAACGGGTCTCATCTGTCTTCTCCCCGAGCTTTTGGCGTAATCCGGTTCTCTCCGGTACGGCAACTCAAAACAACACTGCCTATATCATTCACCGGCAGTGTATTAAAGCCTGCAATAAGCATATTTAGCTAGAAACGGCGTATTGCCTTATGGTACCGGACGGATCTTTTCTCGGGACAGTGAGACTCAGAAGGGGGGGCCATCATGAAAATGCAGTTCGCTATCACGTTTATGGACAATCCTGGGGATATCGAAGTGTCTCATGCATCCACAGATAGCATCCTTCCCAACCCTGAGGAGGCGTTCATCGAACGCCCCGAACGAGGGCTTTTGGGTGGCGATCCCACTCGTCGACATGCTCACACTTGGGCTCCAGGTCGCCGTGCAAGAGGCGGCAGCGTACAAGCAGGTCGGGCAATCTGCCAGACCGATCGGTGAAAAGGTGTTCGGAAGCACGACGGCATTGATTGCACATATCCTGACCGTGCAGCCAGGCAGTCAATTAATGGAACCAAGCACCTTTCCACCGTGTCTGTCACTCAGATCACCTGAACGCATCTCCACTAAGACATCAAACAACGGACTCAAAAACTGAACGATGGCCAGTATCCTAATCGTTGGGTAGCTCGTAATCAAGATCCGGTTCAACACTAGGTGGTAGACACTGTTAGTTGCCGACAGATGGCAAAAACTGTGCCACTAATCATTAAACAATGCCTGCAATCTCTCCTGACCTTCTTTTAAAGAAAGCCACCTGATGGAGATATTGAGTTTAGAATTCCGACAAGGTATGATACAACATACTTTTTTGGACATGCAGGCGGTTTTCAGCCTCATCAAACACGACAGACTGCGGACCTTCTAATACCTCTTGCGATACTTCCTCACCCCGGTGCGCCGGTAAGCAGTGAAGAAATATTGCACTGGATTTAGCCTTTGCCATTAATTTGCTATTGACCTGATAAGCCGCCAACTGGCTCCGCTTCTTGGCACCATCCTCATCCGCCATCGAAACAAAGACGTCCGTCGCGACAACTTCTGCTCCAAAAACCGCCTGCTCGGCATCCGTCATGACTTGAATCGATCCCCCGGTCATTTCCGCCTCTTGTTGAGCATAAGCAATGACGTCTTGGTTAGGAAACCATTGCTCGGGACAAGCAATACGAACATGCATTCCTAATTTAGCACCAATGATCATATAGGAGTTAGCCATATTATTACCGTCGCCCACATAGGCCAGCTTAGCTCCGGAGAGATATCCCACATGTTCCCAGATTGTTAAAGCGTCCGCTAAAACCTGGAAGGGATGAGCTTGATCGGTCAATGCATTAAAGACCGGGATTGTAGCCCATTTTTGCAAGTCTTGAACCATTTGGTGGCTGCGAGCCCTGACAACCAAAGCATCCACGTAACGGGAAAGAACCCGTGCGGTGTCTTCAATAGGTTCTCCCCGGCCCAATTGACTGTCTTGCCAATCCAACACTACCGTAGCCGCGCCAAGATTCTGAATCGCCACCTGAAAAGATACCCGCGTACGGGTTGACGGAAGTTCAAAAATCATGGCCACAGATTTTCCCTTAAGGGCATATTGTATTTCCGCCACTTTGGGATTGGCTTTCATCCATTTGGCCGTCATCAGCACTTGCTTGATTTCCGCGGGACTCCAATCCTTCAGCGACACCACCGACCGGTTTTGTAAGCCGGCTTCGTTCGCCAATAACCGCTCTACCACACATACCGCCTCCTGTGAATAATTATATGCTCATTAGGATAATTATGCAATCATTACCCATGAATATTCACAAAGGGAATCGGCGGTTCTTTTGTTACCGACACTATTCTTAGGTTTTTTTCTTATCGTTGTAATGGTGTCACGCATTTCATAAATATGGCCCGGCAAATTTCCAATGACTGTACCGCTTAACGACCTTCTAGAAAACTCATCGCACTGAGATACAAACTCTCCACCCCGAGCGGCAAAGCTTTTTCGTTCATTTGAAAATGCGGAGAATGATGCGGATAGCTCTCCGGCTCCGGCCGGCATCCCAAGAAGAAGAACGCTCCCGGTTTTTCTCGCAAATAATATGCAAAATCTTCCCCACCCATGGCCGGGTCCGGATGGAATACCTCGACAACAGGACGAACGGCCTTTTCTATCCGGTTCACGGCGGCTTCATGATTCACCACAGCTGGGTAACCATACTCATAAGATAGGGTGGCCTCGGCCTGATAAAGTTGAGCCGTAGTGCTGGCAATGTGCTGGATTTCATCTTTGATTCGCTCTTGCACACTCTTAGACAAGGTACGGACCGTCCCTGTAATCTCTGCGGTTTCCGCAATGATATTAAATGTGGCTCCTGCGTGAATGGTACCGCAACTCACCACCGCCGTATCAAAGGCATTTAAACGCCTGGAAACAATGGTCTGCAGATTGGTGACGATCAGAGAAGCGATGAGCACCGCATCTTTAGTGTCTGCCGGTTCGGATCCGTGTCCCCCTTTTCCCCGAATGTGGATGCTAAATTGGTCCGCGTTGGCCATGAGAGGACCTGAACGAATTCCCAATTTGCCGACGGGATCACCCGCCCACAAATGCAGTCCCAACACTTCATCGACCCCTTCAAGACATCCCTGTGCAATCATTTTGGGAGCTCCGCCCGGAGGCCTTTCTTCGGCCGGTTGAAAAAATACCCGAATCTTGCCGGGAAAATTGCGCTGTTCTTTAAATCGCGAGGCCAGAGCCAAGGCAATAGCCATATGCCCGTCATGCCCGCACGCATGCATCACACCGGAATGATGTGAAGAAAATGTCAAATCCGTATCCTCTTCCAAAGGCAAGCCATCCATGTCGGCCCGAATAGCTATGCAAGCTCCGGGTTTACTGCCTTCAATGTCGACCATGACGCCGGTATCCGCAATTCGCGTCGGATTCAGTCCCAAATGACGCAGAGTATCCACGAGAAATTGACTGGTCTCATATTCTTGAAACGCGAGTTCCGGAATCTGGTGAAGTTCCCGGCGGTATGTTATCACATCTTCATTCCAATTCGCCATGGTGGCTACCTCCTATGAGTTGGTTGCTTGTCATTGATCTCTTTAAACTTAAACTCCGCTTCGAAAGATGTGGAATATTGATTGTTTGTACAAAGCAAGGTGATTTGTTGATCATCCTATGAGAACAACATGCTTCTTGGCTGTGAAAGACTCAAAGGTAGGTGTTCTTCTCTGGGTGTGAATAGCGATCCGGATGCTTATTGACACCTATTAAATAATACGGTGTCCCAATGCGGAGGCAATTAAATTGGCGGCCAATTGTCCGGTCCGATTATGTTCGTCCAAAATGGGATTCACTTCAACCATTTCCATTGACGAAATCATGTCGCTTTCCGCTAAAAGTTCCATGGCCAAATGCGCTTCCCGTTCCGTTAATCCTCCACTGTAAGGAGTGCCTGAACCGGGAGCATATAAAGGATCCACGGCGTCAATGTCAAAACTTAAGTGAACGGCATCCGTTTGATCTGTCACAATGTCTATCGCCTTGTCCATGACATCACGCATCCCATAGCGGTCAATTTCATGCATGGAAAACACCGTAGCTCCCGACTCGCGCAGTCTCTTGGCTTCTTCTGCGTCCAGTGTTCGCACTCCGACATAGACAATCTTTTCGGGATTAACAAAACGATCCGGAAAAGACACTTGCAAGACCGGATTTCCCAGTCCTACCACCGTGGCCACAGGCATGCCGTGAACATTTCCCGAGGGCGAAGTCTCATCGGTGTTATAGTCTCCATGAGCATCAAACCATAATAATCCCACCCGTTCAAACTTGCGTAACAAGCCGCCCATCGTGCCGATGGCAATGCTGTGGTCCCCTCCTAGCACCAAAGGAAATTGACCCTCATCCACGGCCTTTTCCACCGCGCGGGCCAAAACTCGACTGACTTTAACGATTTCGTCGGCAAACTTAAGATGCGGATGGGTTTTGGTGCGACTCTCGGGAACCGGAACCGGCAAATTGCCTATGTCAATGACTTGGTGGCCGACCTGGCGGATTTTTTCATGAAGTCCGGCGTAGCGAATCGCACTGGGGCCCATATCAACGCCCCTTCGATCGGCCCCGTAATCCAGTGGCACGCCGATAATACGGATTGTCTTAAGTTTCATAATGTCCCCTTTCTGACATGGTCTATTATACCTTGAAAAGAGTTAGTTCGGGATTAGCAAATGTCCCGGCGGCGGACTTTGCAAAACATGTACCGGTAAACGACCTTTGAGAAGCCACTGCTCGATTCCCAAAAAAATGTACCATGATAATTCTCTTTGATATTGAGAACTCAGGAGTAATTTTTCTTCCTGCGGATTGGAAATGAACCCGAGCTCGACGTTAGCCGCAGGCATATGGACATAGCGGAGAACATACTGATCAATACGTGCCACTGAACGCTTTGTATGAGTGAAATATTGCAGTTCTTTCTGAATATCATGAGCGAGATAGTAGGAATCTTTTCCTTGCCAATAAAATGTCTGCGGTCCTCGCCACTGCGGCCCTGCCGAATTACAGTGTATGTCAATGAGCACAGTCCCTCCAGTTTGGTTGATCCAGTTCACGCGCTGACGCACCCGATATTTCTTGGAAGACGGAATTTGTCCGGGTCTTTCCCAAGTCATTTTCACGTGAGCTCCTCCAGCCTTTAGCCATTGTCTTAAGTCAAGCGCCACAGCTAAATTAATCTGATCTTCCTGGGCTATGAGCCCTTTGGCCCCGGGATCTTTTCCTCCATGTCCCGGATCAAGAATAATGGTGCGGCCCCGCAATAAATTCCCCGGCATGTCAGGATCAACATACGCCTTTGCTGTGGATGCGTGCATTCCCATCACGATCTCTAAAACAACTATCAAAATTATAAAACGACTCCATTTAATTACTCGCATTCGCAGTTCGTGTCGCACTATATGTTCTCCTCTGTCTCGCCATAAAGTCCTGGGCTGTTTGCGAAATTATTGTATGTGGGTATTGTGGACCAAGACCCATCTGAGTATGTCAGGCCAATTTCTGTATATACGATGCCGCAACTCGTGTATCCGCACAGTAGTAACATGAGGCTATAGTGATCGCCCGAGGAAATCCGGCGGATAGTTTAGTCGGCTCGCTATAAATCCCGACAAATATAATTTGGAAACTTGACTGAAAATCTTGCAATTAAAATTTTTAGACGACTAATGATGTACATTTGGTTTACTTGTGGTACATTTATTTATAGGAGGGATGTATGATGGTTGGGACCAAAATTCGCGACCTGAGAAAAAAATTAGGATTAACTCAAGAGCAGCTAGCCGGTGATGAACTGACTAAGAGTTATGTTAGTCAGGTTGAATTGGGCCGTATCCATCCATCCCACAAAGCTCTAGAAATTATCGCCAGTCGACTCGGTAAACCTTTAGGTTATTTCCTTGAAAACGGCGATGATATGCGCACCATAGAAGTATTACTAAAAGCGGCGCAAGCATTGTGGAACAGCGGGCGGCTTGAGGACGGCATGTTGGGATTGCAAGAGGCATTGACTCTGGCAGAGCGTACCGGCCGAGAAGATATTTTAGCACGCATTAAAGCGACCATGGGTAAATTGGAAATGTCACAAGGAAATTTGGATCAAGCCTTGGCCCATCTCGAGGAAAGTCTCGGCCTTATTCACCCGGATGATCATCCGGTTCAGGCCATAGAAATTGCGAACACTTTAGGAATGGCTGCAGCTCGCCATGGGTCTTTTCATAAAGCCATGAATTCATTTCAACAAGCCTTGGAATATGCAGAACGTCTCGAAACGCGGGAAGGCCCCAATATCCGGGCCGAAGCTGCCCAGCATTATGGCGACTTCTGCTACAGTCAGAAACAATGGGTTTCTTCTCTCGAATTATATCGTATGGCCTTGGATCAAAAACAACTCAGTGCCTGCCGACGCGCAGAGTTGCTATCACGAATTGCCGCAGCCGATTGGCGTCTGGGACACAGTGCCGAAGCATCCAAAGCGATTGATGAAGCTATGGTGTTGCTGGGCGACATCCGAGGCGTGGAAGAACGGGCAACCTTGCAAGCCGATGTTGCCCAAGTGCTCATTGATATCGGACGGATAGACGAGGCCCGAGAACTGTTGCAGTCGTCCTTGTCAATCTTTGATCGTGTGCATTTTCAAGAAGGGCAGTCTGTCATTTTGGAATCGCTGTTACGCATTCCGGCTTCCGACAAAATGCTCGACCAGTATGCCCATCGCATTTTGGCCACTCCGGATAGCTGGCCGTGGCATGATACAAAAATTTTGGCCTTGCGAGCATTGGCACGTCGCGCTGTTGCCCAAGGGGAGTTTCAAGAAGCGCGAGAGCACCTTACCCAAGCGCTGGCTATGGCTCCAGTTTATAAACAACGCGAATTGGAATGCGAGTACTACATCGTACAGGGTCACTTGGGTGACACCAGTGCTTTGAACCAATTGTGGGCACATCTCACCGATCCGTCTTATGAGTCATCCGAACCTCGAAAGTTTACACCGAGATTACCAATGATTTCAACTCCGGAAGTTGTCGAGGCAGTGAACTAATGACATGGTCGAACTCTTTAAGGGAAAGAAGCAGCTCGCCTAGGGGCTGTTTCTTTCTCTTGGATGAAAAGAAGACGGTAGAAATTCTTCCTAAAATTTTCCGTTTAAGACTCTGCCTTTACACTGATTTTTGAGGCAAATCCCAATCGCCAAGCGGGAAACGCCAGTAGAAAAACATCTGCACAGAAGGCAAAGAACATTCAGGCCCGATCCTATATCACGACCGAAAGTCCTTCCCTCACTACGCCCGAGAGTTTTGGCAATCACCATCGGATCCCCTGAACCGTGTCGAAAGTGTTGGATATGATGCAGGATTTGAGCCCAAAACTTAGAATTCGTGTCCTCGCTCCGAATTACAGAAAAAACCTTGGCTCGACAAGTCAGTGGGCCAAGGTTTTTCTCCAGTTCAACTCGAAAATCTGAAGTCCATGATGAAGTGAATTTTATCTCTTAGAAAATTGCGGGGCTTTACGCGCCTTTTTCAGTCCGTATTTTCTCCGTTCTTTCATACGGGAATCCCGCTTCAAATATCCCCGCTGTTTCAAGGGAATCCGGAAATTATGATCAACACTTAACAAAGCCCGTGCAATACCATGCCTTACCGCACCGGCCTGACCAGATACACCCCCGCCTTCCACTCGAACGAGAACATCGAAACGCCCTTCCAAGTCTACAGAAGTCAATGGAGCCGTGATGAGACTTTGCAAGGTCTTTAGAGGAAAGTATTCGTCAAAAGCACGCCCATTTATTATGATTCGGCCGGTTCCGGGTACCAACCGCACCCTGGCCACCGCATTCTTGCGACGGCCGGTTCCCCAAAATTGTGCCACTGCCATCAGACTTTAACCTCCCACACTTCCGGCTTTTGTGCATTATGCGGATGATCGCCATCGGCATACACTTTAAGTTTTCGAAACATCGCACGTCCTAAACGATTGTGCGGAAGCATACCGCGAATGGCCTTTTCTACCGCAAAGGTCGGTTTCCTCTTCATAAGTTGGCGGTAAACAATGCGTTTCAAGCCGCCAAAATGTCCCGAATGATGAAAATAGATTTTTTGATCAAGTTTCCGTCCGGTCAGCACAACGTGAGCTGCATTAACAATAATAACAAAATCTCCCGTATCCACGTGAGGAGTGTACATAGGCTTATGTTTTCCGCGCAATATTGTCGCTGCCGCCGTAGCTACGCGCCCCAATGGCAACCCGGCCGCATCAATGACATACCATGTACGCTTCACGTCCTGGGATCGGGCCATATAAGTGGACATCGAATTCCCTCCCGACTTGTGTGCCGACAACCCTGCCGACAACCAAACGTTATTATTATACGAGCGATGTTTAGCAGTGTCAAGAAAAATCTGCCTCCTGCTTTGGAACCGGTGTGCAATCGGGATCCAGTTAACCGAATCTCGCATGCCCGATGCACTTCAGGGGATGAAATTAATTTTACATCGTCAGACTAAAAAATGCGAAGAAATTACCTTCTCCGCCCCTCACCCTTTTGTCGTCATAGGCAAGTCTCTGGCTTTTAGGATTCTTCCGATATTTTCTCCCGCTAAGCTTAGAAGCCTGGGAGCATTTTGTATCGCTTCATCCAACGTCACGGGGCCGGGCACGAGGGTCAAGACTCCTGTGAGTCCCGCCCCATAAAACGGGGCTAAATCCAGCGGATAGGAACCCACTACGGCTAAGACGGGCTTCGAGAAATCTTTACAAGCACTTATGACAGTCCCCACAACCTTGCCAAGCAGGCTTTGGGCATCTAATTGTCCTTCCCCGGTAATCACAATGTCCGCCTGTTGAATTTTTTTATCAAATTCCATCCATTCGGCTATGGTTGCCGCGCCCGGTTTCAATTCTCCGCCCAAAGCCAAAATACCGAACCCAAGTCCCCCGGCAGCACCGCTTCCCAAGTGATTAGCAAGAGATATCGGGCCCTGAAGCACCCGCGCAAAATGTTCCATCGCGCTTTCGAAAGCGCTTTTCATATCCTCACTAATTCCCTTTTGAGGGCCATAAACAGAAACGGCACCTTGCGGTCCTAAGAGTGGAACAAAGGTATCATATAAACCTGTAAGGGGCTTCGGCAATTTAGGCCATACGACACGCTCGACTTTCCCCAGACTCCTTGCCTGTGGAGGAAGGATATTGTTATGAGCATCATAAAATTTGGTTCCCAAAGCTTGGAGAAACCCGATTCCCCCATCGACACATCCGGTACCGCCAAGACTAACCACCACTTGGTTAATGTCAGGGTCTTGCAATGCTTGGGCCGCTAATCGTCCTGTTCCTTGGCTGGTGCTGGCCCACACGGATTGCCTTCTCTTATGCATGGGAATAAAAGGTGAACCCACAGACGACTCCACAAAAGCAGTGCGACCCCAACGGATCCACCATCCATCTTGGGGATGTCCGAAAGTGTCTACAGTGCGTGCCGGGACCTTCTCTCCATGCAAATAGCGTACAATAATATCGCCCGTACCTTCGCCCCCGTCAGCTAAGGGGCACGTCACTGCCTCAATTCCTTCTAGACGCAAAAGCCCTTGACCAATGTACTCTGCCACTTCTGTCGAATGAAGAGAACTTTTGTAAGAATCGGGGGCGATCAAAACCCGCATTTATGCTCTCCTTTTCGGTTCAACATTATCGACAGAAACCGCCGACAATTCATGGCATGAAGAGGATGTCGGCAGCAATTTCCCAGGATTGAGAAGCAATTCGGGGTCAAATGCCTTCTTCAAAGCCTCTTGCGCTGCAAGTTCCTGAGAAGTGAATTGCCGAAACATATCTTCTCGTTTCTCAATGCCGACACCATGTTCACCTGTAATACTGCCACCTAACTCGACACAAACGGACAAAATTTCCGACCCTGCCTGAACGACGCGCTTCACCATATCGGGATTATGTCCATCGTACAATAATAGGGGATGAAGATTCCCGTCACCGGCATGAAAGACGTTGGCAATGGCCACATCGTAAGTTTCCGCGATCTCACGAATTTTTTTCAAGGCTTCAGGCAGACGGCTTCTGGGGATGACGCCATCTTGCACATAGTACTGTGGAGAAATCAATCCCATGGCTCCAAAGGCCGTTTTCCGGTTGGCCCACCACCGAGCCTTCTCCTCTTCGGAAGTGGGCAATCTCACTTCCCGAACCCGGTGATTTTGCAACACCTTTTGCACCTTAAGTCCCATCACGGACACTTCCTGAGCTTCTCCGTCCAATTCAATCAAGACAACCGCCGCTAAATTATCGGGATAACCCACTCGATAAGGGCCCAGTTCCACCGCTTTAATGGCTAAGGCATCCATCATTTCCAGAGCCGACGGAATAATCCCCCGGGCAATGATGTCCGACACAGCCTGACTGGCTTCCGTCACGTCATCAAATAAAGCCAAAACCGTTTGGGTGCTTTGCGGTCGCGGTGTTAGTTTTATCCAGAGTTTGGTAGCAATCCCTAAAGTTCCTTCCGAACCGATCATTATCCCCAACCAGTCCATGTCGTCCGGTTCGGCTGCCTGATTACCCATGATGACCTTTTCCCCATCACTCAAAATTACTTCGGCCATCACCACATGGTTCAGCGTTACCCCATATTTGAGACAATGAGGGCCACCGGAGTTTTCGGCGAAATTTCCGCCCAGAGTGCAGCTTTGCTGCGATGAAGGATCCGGGGCGTAAAAATATCCCAAGGGAGAAACGGCTTTCGTGATATCTTGATTGACCACGCCTGGTTCGACCACGGCCAGTTGGTTTTCTATGTCAATTTCCACAATTCGGTTCATACGCGAGAGATGGATAATAACAGCCTCATCCAAGGGCGTTGCGCCTCCCGACAGACTGGTACCGGCACCTCTGGGCAAAAAAGGAATTTTATGCTCCGATAAGACGCGCACAACACGGCGAACTTGCTCGGAACAGGCAGGCAAGACCACACAAGAGGGATTTGCTCGATATAAGGTGTACGCATCTTCGGAATAAGGCAAAAGATCCATGGGATCGGTCAGTACGTAATCCGCTCCCACTACCTCTTTAATCTGATCGATGAAGCCCTCTTTCATTGTCTTATCCCCCCGTTACACTAAAATCCCCCGCGGATCATAAGCCTTTTTCAATCGAGTCCAATAATCTTCAAGCACAGAAGGCGGTGTGGAGAGCTCGGGTCCTTCCAGAACTCTCACTCCGCCTCCACAGCCACGAATCCACTTAACCCTGGGTTCCGTAGCAGTCAGGGGTAAAAATCCAAAAAAATCCCCTGACTGACATTCAATGGCCAATGGCCCGTCCTCCCATTTGGAAGCCAACGCCTCAATCTGATTTAAGGGGACGGCACCTCTAAGAGTCAGCCACGTCAACGCAGTTTGAGGGTGACAAAGGCGTGGAAGGGTTCCACCTTCTTCAGCATCACCCCCAACAGCCAAAGACACTGTATTCGGGATCGCCGCACCGTGCCATGCGGCCCACAGTCGGCCAGGATCTTGTCCCTGATTTTGATCTTGCACCAGCAATAGTGCGGCCCAAGGCCGCGCTTGCGATATAAGTTGCCGTGCTCTGGCAATCAGACGGTCCATGCCGTCTGTCCACATCCAGC
>JAKACM010000080.1 GCA_021821465.1 Bacillota bacterium | reverse complement strand
CATCTCATAAAGGGCTGGGATCCGATGTTTTCATCATCTTTGGTAAAGTCAAGTCCGCCGCGTAGCGCCTCGTAGGCTACCCGGCCGTAGTTTCGCGCCGAGAGACCCAATTTGGGTTTGGTGGTTGCGCCCAAAAGAGGGCGGCCATATTTGTCCAGGTATTCGCGTTCCACGACGATTCCGTGGGCCGGTCCCTGGAATGTCTTGACGTAGTGCAGAGGAAAGCGCATGTCTTCCAAACGTAAAGCCTTGATCGCTTTGAATCCAAAGACATTGCCGATTATCGAGGCAGTAACGTTTGTGATGGACCCTTCTTCAAAAAGGTCAATGGAATAGGCGATGTAGGCAAAATACTGATCTGTGCCCGGAACCGGATCAACACGGTAAGCCTTGGCTCGGTAATCATCGTAAGCGGTGAGACGATCAGTCCAGACGACAGTCCAGGTGGCTGTGGAAGATTCGCCGGCGACAGCCGCCGCGGCCTCTTCGGGGTCCACACCGTCTTGGGGAATAATGCGAAAGACACAAATAAGATCCGTCTCTGACGGCTCATAATCGGGACGCCAATATCCCATTTCGCGGTACGGTATTACTCCGGATGCCCAGCGTCCTCTTTTTTTGTTCTCGGTTTCACTCATAAACTAGTCCTCCTTACTGAGTCTTGAATTCAGTCAATTGAGACACTTCCTAATTGGATGGTAAAGGTCTATGTATCAAGCATACCGATCTCCGAGATATTTGTGAAATATGGATTCAATGACACTTTGATAAGAAAATACTTATAATGAAAGAAGAACGATATGGAGATGTAGATAGTCGAGAATTCGTCCAAAACCGAATTTCCTAAAGAGGAAGCGGTATTTGAACGTGTGTGATGGACTAAGCCTCAATAGCACGCCTAAGAGAGGACATTTGATTGTATGAGGAACACCTGCCCCGGGGTGTTGACTCCGAGGCAACTGTATTCCGCATCGCCAAAGAGCATAGGTCTTGGGCGGCTTTTATACATCCTATAAGTATGCGTCATCACCGAGTGTCAAAAACTCCACATTTTCACTGCCGCACTTCGGGCATACTAACGAAACCGGTTCGCATTGACGGCACCACAACGCGTGGCATGAGACACAACCAAGCACATCAACCAAAACACTATCCTCGCCATGTTTTCCGGCGCTGATACACGGCACCATGCTCCTCGCCTCCTGTATGAGATTTGTCGGTGTTTATGTCCGAACGGACCCAAATTGTGCTTCTTCGGTCGATCCCCTGAGCGCTTGGGTGGACGAAGAACCGTCACTGATTATCAGAGACACTTCGTCGAAGTAGCCGGCACCCACCTCCTGCTGGTGGCGCACGGCACTATAGCCGCGAGATTCGGCTTCGAATTCTTGGTCTTGGAGATCGGCGTAAGCCTTCATTCCGGTCTGAAGGTAGCCTTCAGCAAGTTGAAACATGCTGAAGTTCAAAGCATGAAACCCGGCAAGGGTGATAAATTGAAATTGATATCCGACGTCAGCCAATTCTTGCTGGAACCGTTCCAGTCCGGCATCATCCCAACGACGACGCCAATTGAAGGATGGTGAACAGTTATAGGCTAACAGCTTTCCGGGAAATTTTTCATGAATGCCCCGGGCAAATTCTCGTGCCTCGTCGAGATCCGGTTCCGAGGTTTCACACCAGATTAGGTCGGCATGAGGAGAATAGGCCAAGCCGCGTTGGATGGCGAGATCGATGCCATTTTTGATGCGATAAAACCCTTCCTCGGAACGTTCCCCTGTGATAAATTGTTCATCGCGAGGATCAACATCCGAGGTGATCAGTTGAGTTCCGGAAGCGTCGGTTCGCGCGACTAATATGGTCGGGACGTCAAGTACATCCATGGCCAACCTGGAAGCCACCAGATTTCTTATGGCCTGTGAAGTGGGAATAAGAACCTTGCCTCCCATATGACCGCATTTCTTTTCTGCCGATAACTGATCCTCCAGGTGGATTCCCGCTGCGCCCGCTTCAATGAGTGCCTTTGTGAGTTCAAAGACATTTAAAGGCCCTCCGAATCCGGCCTCTGCGTCTGCGACAATCGGGACACATACATCCCCAGATAAGTCAGGTTGGACCTCGTCGGAGGAAGACAGGGCGGTAATCTGATGTATTGAGTGTCAGTGCACGCCGCCAGAACGTGCATTACGGTGCTGATTTTGGGGCCTCATCCCTGTCACCTGACTTAACCGATCATGTATGTCGGGACAAACCAGTCCCGTGCGTGTCGCCCGTGTAACACATCGATTTGATCGGCTCGTGCCAGAGCTCGGTTAATTCGGCGCACGAGTTGAGGTACGCTATTCACGGGGTAAAGAGACTGGTCAGGGTAGGTGTCTCCGGCGAGATTGGCATCTGCCGCAACTTGCCAACCGCTGACATAAATGGCTTCGAGCCCGGCCTTAACCTGTTGCACCGCTTGATTCCCGCTTAAAGCTCCCAGTGCGGGGACATAACGGCGTTCATGCATCAATTGCCACAATTTTTGGGCCCCCAGACGAGCTAGAGTATATTCAATGGCTACCGATCCACGAAGTTTCAAGACATCTTTAGGTGTGTACGACCGAGTTATTCCCGCAAAGCGTGCATTGTTCCAGAGTTCTCGGATATTTTCCTCATTATTCTTCGTCATGATTGTCCTCCTTCGCTATCTCGCTCGAGTGCCAAAAGACTGTCGTAAGCCACAAGCGTTGAGAAATCACACCACTCGTTCGATAACGCTGTTTGCCGAAAGACACTGACAGCATCATCGGCCATGGGCCATAGGGAGCGCCAGATTTCCAGTCCCTCTCGGATCATTTGTTCGACGAGACCGGGGTGAACCTTGATTCCGGATTCCATCAATACTTCACAGTGGACCCAGTACCAAACTTGAGCTCTGGCTATCTCGGCGGTAGCAGCATCTTCCATTAAGTGATCGAGAGCGACGGCTCCCTTTCCCTGGAGCCATGAAGCCCAATACTGAATGGCTATTGAGACGTTATTGCGTAACCCCTCTTCGGTCACTCGGGCATGTGGAATATGGAAATTCATCAAATCTCGAGGGCCAACAACAATATCATGGCGAATATCGCGGTGCCCATCGCCCTTGGTTTCAAATGTGTCGGTAAAAACCTTATTGGCTAAGGGAACCAGATCGGGATGAGCCACCCAGGTGCCGTCAAATCCGTCCTGAGCTTCCCGTTCTTTGTCTTCGGCGACTTTGGCCAGGGCAATACGGTTGACTTCCTGATCCCGGCGGTCGGGTATAAAGGCAGCCATTCCCCCAATGGCGTAGGCGCCGCGTCGGTGAGAAGTTTTCACCAAAAGTTGGGTGTATGCCCGCATAAATGGCACGGTCATGGTTATTCGTTGACGGTCCGCGGTTAAGATTCCCGGCTGGTGATGAAATTTTTTGATGATGCTAAATAAGTAATCCCATCGTCCGGCATTCAATCCGACGATGTGGGGTCTCAGTGCCCATAAAATTTCATCCATCTCGAAGGCGGCCAAAATGGTTTCGATGAGCACTGTGGCCTTGATGGTTCCCCGGTTGAGTCTTAGCGCGTCCTCGGCAAAACAGAATACTTTTTCCCATAAGACCGCTTCTTCCATATTTTCCAATTTGGGCAAATAAAAATACGGGCCCGATCCTTGTTCTAAGAGAACGCGGGCATTACGATGCATATAGAGCCCAAAATCCATTAAAGCGCCCGATAGAGGCTGGTTGTCGATGACAATGTGCTGCTCGGGCAAGTGCCATCCCCGAGGGCGCACCACGAGGGTCGCGAGGGGGGGATTCAACGTGTAAATCTCGCCCTTTTCGGAAGCATAGGTTGCCGTACGGTGAATGGCATCGGTTAAATTGATTTGTCCTTGGATCATATTCTTCCACGTTGGACTGTTGGCATCCTCAAAATCTGCCATGAAGACGTTGGCTCCGGAATTCAAGGCATTGATCATCATCTTGCGGTCAGTAGGTCCGGTAATTTCAACACGGCGATCCATCAAATCCTTGGGAATGTCTCCAATGGACCATTCACTGTTTCGAATGTCGACTGTGTCGTCTCGCAAAGATGGAACCCATCCCTTAGAAATGCGCTGCTGTACTTGTTGGCGCCGCCTGAGCAATGCTTGACGCTCTGGTTCAAATTGACGATGCAGTGATTCCAAAAAGTTCAGCCCATCCAAGGATAAAACCTGATCTTGCTCCGGTGCTTTGCATCCTATAACGTGAAACGTCATAACATCCATACCCCCGGCTCGTGGGTTTTGTGAGAAACTGTTCGATTGAATCTGGGAAGATAATTTTAACCAAATTTATGGTAGCGATAGAGAGAGGGACGCGGCAATTCTTTGGCCGTGAATCGCGTCCAGGGGATAGTGGAATCCCATGAGGTTGTGGTCAGTGGCACAAACGACACTCGCGAGATTGGTCAGAAAGTCGGCGGACAAGAAAGAGAATAATCAGATTATGAACTCAGTTTCTCAGATCGCAATAGCGGGCTTTTGGCGTAAGAAACGGGAGTCTCGAACCCAGAATGATGTAGTGATCATTCTTTGTGATGCCTTACAGGGTCGTTCAAACAAACTGTTGGGTCAAACGGATCAAGGTCGAAACCCCAGGAGATCCTGATGCTCAATATGCTTTAGATGTGGTCCAAAGCGGCAATTTGTTGACAATTGCGCTCGTTGGGGGAGATACATACATAGAAATCCGCTTGACTCCGCAAGGGCTTTAAAGAACACACTTGTTAAGATAAATCATATCCTAGGAACTACCATTGTTCGCCCACTGTGGGTTGACGAAGTCTGGTCTTGACACGCCTCGCTCGTTCTAAATTTTTGCGTCCAATTCAGGAGGTTCATGGCTGGCTGTTTTCTAAATGGCTGCGATTTTCTTCTTGTTTTAAGACATTTGTTCCACTGTGAAGGGTTTATTTGAGCAATCTTTATGAAGTGAGGTGAAGAATGGACCAAAAAGATACGGCTACGATGATGCCGGGGATGCGGACCGGATTTTGCAATGGGCAACATTCCAGGATATTATTTATACGAGGAGGGATCAACGAATGAGCGAGATTATTTTCATTGCGGAGGAAGCCGAAGAGGGAGGTTATTACGCTTATGCGTTAGGCGAGTCGATAGTGACCCAAGGTGATACGGACCAGGAACTACAATCAATGGTGCGGGAAGCGGTTCATTGTCACTTTGATGAAGGAGAGCGACCGGCAATTATCCGAATCCATTATGTTCGAGACGTAGTGATTGCAGTATGAAGTTACCAAGGGACCAAGACGGTTTGGAATTGGTTAAGATGCTCAAGGTATTCGGATATGTCATGGTCAGGCAAGAGGGAAGTCACATGCGGCTAATGACAACGGCGAATGGTAAGCACCATTTATCTGTGGTGACGGGAACGCTCAAAGTCGGGACGCTTGATCAAATCATAGGGTTAGTAGCAGAGCATTTTGACCTCTCGAAGCAGGACGTTTGGGATCGTTTGAACGGCTAGTACGCTGGTAGTTAAGCACATTCTCAAGGGTAGGAGTGATGTTAATGGCGATTTCCCCATCGCTCATCTGTATCAACGGTCAGAGTGAGCCCCTAATCGAGGGGCATTTTCTGTAACCAGGGAAGGGCTTATAGTTGGTCGTCGGAAATGATCTCCCTCTGGTTTCCTGTATGTTTCAATATCGTGGACATTGCTCGAATTGTTTTGCCAGCTGATCAGTTGCCGTTCTGGATTTATGAGAGGCTCACCGAGCTTGCGTTGTTCCGGTGTAATGACACGTGGCGGGTATACCAATCACAACAATGTTCCTTATCGTTTGCAGGAATTCAGAGTCTTCACAACGGTATTTCACTGGTGGACCTTGCGTCGTTCTAATTGACCCCTTGCTCCCGACGGGACATTTGTGGTGAAAAGGTACGGGGAAAAACGTCCAATGAATTGCACGACCCTACTGTATGGAATGCATGGATAAATTGCTTAGTGAAAATCACGACTATGTATGATAAAGGATTATCGCCGTTTCTAAAGAGGAGTTAAAAATGCCCGGTTATTGGCAATTGATTCGGCAGAATGCCTTGCCTTAAATGATATACCCAAGCCAAAAATTCTGGTGAAGAGGTTAAACACTATCTGGCACTGATTCGTGAACATCCTTACTAGCCTGCAGATTTCTTAGGTTTCTGGGGAGGCGTACGCCGGTGAGAGACCTTGGTGTTGGTGTTCGTCGGAGAGACATCCGGTGGGATGAGCAGGACATCCCAGTCGGTAGGTTGTGTTGATAGATAAAAGGAGTACCTTAATCAACTGCACCAAAACGGAGGGTAGAGGGTAGCTTGGGGATGGTTGAGTTACCGGCGAACTGGGAAAGATTCGGAGTCAGCAGATGAAACAAAAACTAAGGACTAAAGAGTGAGTTGATACGGATTTTGTTACCATCTCCACTAATAGCGCACGGTCACCATCAGTCTTGATGTGGGTTTTCAGGATTTCACAGACACTACAAACGAGCTAATCTTCCAAGTGATGTGCGTATAAGGATTCTCATGCGAACGATTGTTATGGACTTGGGGTTTCGCACACAGACATTAGTGAAACGGATTGAACATAATGATTACGTCTGATCTCTATGTTCACCATAGTCGGGAATAACATAAAACCGGACCCGATTATGAAATCAGTCCCGATCGTCTTGCGTATTTTTACAGTTGTCTGAGATTTTTCACAAAATTCCTTAGCGGTAATGTAAAGATCCTGCGACTTCTCGAAACCTCTAACTTAGACCCCAAAACCATTGCCTTGCTTAGGATTTTCTGGTCGGAGAGACAGGATTTGAACCTGCGACCTCCTGCTCCCGAAGCAGGCGCGCTACCAAGCTGCGCTACTCCCCGATCAATGCTTTAATAGTATAGGCTGGAGCGAGGTTCTGTGTCAAGATGAGCTAAAAATCGGTTTTAAATCATAGTCAAAGGCGGCTCGGATGGATACAATAACACTGGTAATTTAATAAGGAGTCGATCGATGAAATTGAAAGGATTATTGTTAGCCGGCGGAACCGGCAGCCGGTTGCGGCCTCTCACTTATACCGGCGCGAAGCAATTGATACCGATTGCGAATCGCCCCATTTTACATTATGCCGTGGAGGCGATGGTGCAAGCCGGCATCACGGAGATCGGCGTGATCATTGGGGATAGTGGCCCGGCGATCCGGCAAAGCTTGGGTCCGGGGGACACCTTTGGTTGCCATTTTACCTATATTGCCCAGGATGCTCCCTTAGGATTGGCGCATGCCGTGAAAACGGCACGGGATTTTTTAGCCGAGGACCCCTTTCTCATGTTTTTAGGGGACAACTTATTGCGCAGTGGATTGAAGCCCTTGGTGGATCGCTTTGTGTCGGGAGGATATGCGGCTTCGATTTTACTGACCCGAGTAGCCGATCCGCGTCAATTCGGCGTCGCCGTGGTGGAAAAGGGACGCGTCACGCGATTAGTCGAAAAACCGGCCGAGCCCCCTTCTCCTTTTGCCTTGGTGGGGGCGTACTGCTTTCAGCCCGCTATTCACACGGTGATTGCCAATCTGAAGCCGTCTTGGCGGGGAGAATATGAAATCACGGATGCTATTCAGGCGCTCATTGACACGGAACACGTAGTGGATGCCACATTTGTGGAAGGGTGGTGGAAGGACACCGGACGGCCGGAAGACGTTATTGAGGCCAATCGGTTGATTTTGGAAGATCTGATCCCCGTCCAGCACGGTACCTGGGATGAGGCGAGTGAAGTGGTGGGGCGTGTTTCGATTGGAGACAACGCACGCATTGAACACAGCAGCTTGCGCGGCCCGGTGGTTGTGGGGGCCGATGCGCACATCCGGAACAGCTATATCGGCCCCTATACCACGATTGGGGATGGGGTCTGGATTGAGGACACCGAAATTGAAAACAGTGTGGTGCTGCCCGACAGTCAGATTCGCCGGGTGGCAGAACGGATTGATCAATCATTGATTGGCCGAGGGGTGCGCGTGCAAGGACAAATGCAACGGCCTAAAGCCATGCGCTTGGTGCTCGGGGATCACAGCCGAGTCGATTTGTAAGAGAAGACGAGAACAGGGAAAACGGAGGGATGGCAAGTGAGTCAATGGGGACACATTGAAGGGGTGCAAGTCAAACCCTTGGTTCGGCATCCCGATGACCGGGGATTTTTTCAGGAAATTCTGCGCGATGATGACCACCTCTTGCGCCAATTTGGGCAGGCGTCCTTGTCGATGAGTTACCCGGGGGTCATTAAGGCGTTTCATTACCATGAACGACAGGATGATCTCTGGTTCTTTCCGGTCGGATCCGCGCAAGTGGTGCTGTATGATGGTCGGAAAAATTCTCCGACTGGGGGCATGACACACGTGTTATATCCGGGGGAGGACAACCCGCAGCTGATTGTCATTCCCGTCGGGGTGGTACATGGGTATCGAGTGCTGGGCAACAAGCCGGCAATGATTGTGTATTTCACCACCGAATCGTATAATCCCCACGATCCGGACGAAAAACGTCTGGCCTGGAATGACGCGACCATTGGCTTTGATTGGACGACCCATTACCGATAAGGAAGAAGCGATCCTATGCGTATCATGATCACCGGTGGTCTGGGATTTATTGGATCTCATCTGGTTCGATTTTTGCTCCGGGAAGATCCGGCGATGGAGATTATCAATGTGGATGTCTTGAGTTATGCCGGCAACCCGGCGAACCTGGCGGATATCGAGACGGATCCCCGTTACCGCTGGGTCAGGGCCTCGATTGGAGACCACGATGCGGTGGCGGCCGTGCTCGCGGCGCAAAGTGTGGACTGCATCATGAATTTGGCCGCGGAATCCCATGTGGACCGATCCATTCTGTCGGGGGCGCCGTTTGTGACCACCAATGTCTTGGGCACTCAGATCTTATTGGAATTGGCTCGCACCTATCATGTGCCGCGATTTGTCCAGGTGTCTACGGATGAAGTGTACGGGAGTTTGGGTCCTGAGGGGTGGTTTGCCGAAACCTCTCCTTTGAATCCCAATAGTCCCTATGCCGCGACCAAAGCCGCGGCGGATATGCTGACTTTGGCGGCGTTTCGCACCTATGACCAAGACGTGGTGATTACCCGGTGTGCCAATAATTATGGACCCTACCAATTTCCGGAGAAGTTGATTCCGCTTTTCATTACCAATGGACTGGAGGGGAAGCCATGGCCCTTATACGGCGACGGACTGCAGGTGCGGGACTGGTTATTTGTCACCGATCATGTGCGCGGACTATGGACCGTGGCCCAGAAGGGGCGGCCCGGGCAAATCTACAATATTGGGGGGCAGAATGAACGCTCCAACCGGCAGGTCGCAGAAGCCTTGTGTGATCGGTTAGGGATATCCCGGAGTGTCATCACCCGGGTGGCGGATCGGCTGGGGCATGACCGGCGGTATGCCACCGATGCGCAGAAAATCACCAAAGAACTGGGATGGCAGCCCCAAGTGAATTGGGAAGCGGGGCTGGAGCAGACGGTGGAGTGGTATCGGGAGCATGAAAAGTGGTGGCGTGCGATTAAGTCCGGGGAATATCGGAGCTATTATGCCCGCCAATATGGAACGCCGGGAAAGGATTCGCCAAAGCGATGAGATTTTTCCTGGCAATATGGCTGGCCCGTTTAGTCGGGTGGATAAGCCGCATAACGGGACGCGGAGGCAGTTCTTTGCCGGGACTTGTGGCGCGACGCATTGATTCCAAGGTGTTCCGGCGACTGGCCGAGAAATTTCCCCGTGGTGTAATTTTGTTAACGGGCACCAACGGAAAAACCACCACGGCGGCTATTGCCAGCTATCTGATCTCTGATAGCGGACTGAGTGTGGCTCATAACCGATCCGGAGCTAATTTGATTGTGGGATTGACGGCGGCATTGGTGCAGTCGAATCGGTGGCGGTTATATCCGCCCCAGGACCTGGCATTATTGGAAACCGATGAGGCGACCATGCCCAGGGCAGCAGAGGAAAGCCGGCCGCGGATTATTGTCGTAACAAATTTTTTTCGTGATCAACTGGATCGTTACGGGGAATTGTCCACTACAGTAAACTTTGTCAAGCAAGGTATTAAGTCATTGGATTCAGAGGGCTGGCTTATACTCAATGCAGATGACCCGCAAGTAGCCTATTTAGGGAAATCTAGATCACAGGTCATGTACTTCGGGGTGGATTTATCCACTTATCCGACAAAAGTTGCAGCTCATGACGTAGCTGACGCTCGATTTTGTCCGTTTTGCGGTAATGACCTTCAATATCGCCGCCAATATTATGCCCATTTGGGAGACTATTATTGTCTTGTTTGTCGCTACCAGCGTCCTACTCCGGATGTTAGTCTGGTTGATTGGCCCGGTACCAATGGAGAAATCAGGATCCGTTATCGGGGAAAAGAAATTGCGGTGCCCAACCGCCTACCCGGGTTATATAATGCCTATAATGTCATGGCTGCCATGGCCATCGGTTTACTACTGGATGCGAGAGAGGATCGTTTAGCCGACTCATTAACCACATTCCGCCCGGCGTTCGGAAGGATGGAAGAAATAGTGATAAACGGCTGCCGGATTTGGTTAACCTTGGTCAAGAATCCGGTGGGTTTTAATCAAGTACTTGAGGCCGTGAACCAAGACAATCATCGAAAAAAGAATGTGCTGTTTGTCATAAATGACCGCTATGCCGATGGCCAGGATGTATCATGGCTGTGGGACGTGGATTTGGAACGGTTTGTCGAAGTGGATTGGAACGTCTGGGTTAGCGGCATCCGAGCGAAAGATATGGCTGTGCGATTATTGTATGCGGGACTTCCCGAGGAACAGGTGCATGTCGTGGAGAAAGCTTACGAAGCCTTAGCGATCATGACACGTCATGGATCGACTGACGAGGGTTATTACATTCTTCCTACCTATACGGCATTGTTGGACATTCGAAAGTATCTGACTGACACAGGCTATACGCGACATTTTCGGGAGGGGTAGCAATTTACAATGTCAGGAATTTACACCCGGCCCGTTATTTTTGGTACGGCAGGCCACATTGACCATGGGAAAACGGCACTGACCCAAAGGCTAACAGGTGTGAACACCGATCGTTTGCCGGAGGAGAAAAACCGAGGCATTTCCATTGACTTAGGCTTTGCTCATTTCACACTGCCCAGTGGCAGGCATGCGGCGTTAATTGATGTTCCCGGCCACGAGAAATTCATTCGCAATATGGCGGCAGGGGTTCATGGGATGGATGGTGTAATGCTGGTAGTCGCGGCAGATGAAGGCGTTATGCCGCAGACTCGCGAGCATTTGGATATTTTGACGCTGTTAGGTGTCCAAACCGGGTTGACGGTCATTACCAAGGTGGATCTGGTGGAACCGGAATGGCTTCCTATCGTGGATGACACCGTTAAAGAAGCATTAATGGGTTCATTTCTCGAAAAGTCTCCGCGGATTTTTGTTGACTCACTGAGCGGGCGGGGAATCGATGAATTGCTCGAGGTTTTGGATCGGTTAGCGAAAGAAGTGCCGACGAAAGATGCGGCCGGATTTGTCCGTTTGCCTATTGATCGGGTGTTTACCGTGCGAGGTTTCGGAACAGTAGTGACCGGAACTCTTGTTAGCGGCACCCTTCAAAACGATATGTCGTTGGAAATTGTTCCAGGCAATCTGAGCGTCCGAGTGAGAGGATTGGAAGTGCACAGTCATAAGGTTTCCCATGCCGTGGCCGGACAACGGGTGGCCGTTAACCTCAGTGGTCTTGACAAGGAACTCATGCATCGGGGGCAGATATTGAGTGAACATGGCATGGTTAACGCCTATGACGTTATGGTTGGGGAAATTAGGTTGTTGCCCACGAGCCCTCCTCTGACCCAGAATGCCCGCGTACATATACATTGCGGAACGGCGGAAGTCACAGGTCGGCTCTATTGGTATGATAGAGATGAGATGCAACCGGGGGCAGAGGCCTTTGCGGAACTGCGTTTGGAGTCCTTGCTTCCTGTAATTCGGGGCGATCGGTTTTTGATCCGGTCCTACAGTCCGGTCGTGACCATTGGGGGAGGGCGTATCATCGAGCTGGATCGGCACCACAAGCGTAAAGAACCGGAGTTGATGCATTATCTTAGTCTTGCCGCGCGAGGACATCCGGAAGAGTTGGTGCGAGCCGTATTAAATAACGTGAACCATCCTGTTAGTGTAGAGGACGTTGCCAGGAGGAGTGCTTTGAACGTGAAAGAGGTCATACAAACGTGCGAGCAAGCGGAGGATGTACTGTTTGGTCCCGATGATTATGTTCTTCATCAAGCGCGAATTTCGTCCCTTTCGCACCAACTCTTGCAATTCCTCACGGACTATCATCATGGGCATCCCTTGCGCTTGGGTATTGAGCGGGAAAAATTACGCGAGAGTTTATGGCCCCGGTGGTCCGTCAAACAAGTGTTGTTTGTTGTAGCTCACAGCCCAGATTCGACCACGGAAGGTGAATGGGTCCGTCTAGTGGATTTTAGGCCTTCTGGCCCCCAACCATGGGCCTCTGAGATCGAAAAGGTGTATCAAGCCATCAAGGACTATGGCTTAAAACCGGTGGCGACTGACGTTTTGCGGGAGGAGCTAGATATTAGCGCCGATCATTTTTTTGATATCGCAGAATATCTCATTCAACGTCGGCAAATTGTAAGATTGGACGAGAGACTTTATCTCGCAGATGTTGTTTTTAAGGAGGCTCGTCAAAAAGTTGTAACAGTCTTGGAACATGAAAATGAGTTGTCCACCGGTCAATTGCGGGAAGTGTTGGGTACCAATCGGCGATTTACAGTCTTAGTTTTGGAGTTACTGGACTCTCTTCGTGTAACGAGGCGAACCGGTGACAATCGGAAGCTCATCAACGGGTAAAGCCCGGGCGAACCAACTTAAAATGCACTGTTATGAGGGGTTATTTATGAGAATTGATATCTCATGGGCAAAAATGCCCAAGGGAGGATTTGGTGAAAGCGGAGACACCATCGAACTTGTCGAACGACCATTAGGCGGTATTTCGGTAATATTAGCGGATGGCCAAGGTTCCGGAACTTCTGCCAAACGCATCAGTCGTCTTGTGTCGATGAAAGCCGTTAGCCTTATTGCCGACGGGTCACGCGACGGTGCTGTCGCTCGGGCCGTGCAAGATATGCTTTATACCGCCAAAGAAGGACGGGTCACGGCAACATTGGTGGTGTTATCGTGTGATATGCACACGAACAGTATTGTGGTAGCCCGAAACACCCCTATGCCTGTGCTGGTTCGTCAAGAGGAAACGGTTTTCCGTCTGGAAGGCAGATCAGAGGTTATCGGAACCTACCGGAGAACCCGACCCACAATGACAGAACTCGCTATTATCCCTGGTACTATCCTTTTGACCTTTTCCGATGGAGTCATTAATGCCGGCAAGCGTTTTGGAAAATCACTGCCGTGGGATATGATTGAAGAAGAACTGAAAACTTTGGATGTCGCAGAATTAGAGGCATGGGTCGACGACTTAATGGCTCGTACCCTGGAACTGGATCAGGAAAGGCCCCGCGATGACGTGAGCATTGTTGCTTTGGGGATAAGGAGTACTGTAGAAAATGCTATACGCACATTGTCAGCCAGTATTCCCTATTAACGGGATCGTCCTTGTAGGTGTCTGTGCTTCCGGAAAGTCAACGATTGCACAACTTCTTACGCACTTTGGAATGGCGGGGCGTTCCGTGGCTCAGGAACATTCACAATGTCCGACATTATTCTTACGCGGTACTCCCCGGATCGTCGTAGTTTTGACCGCGAGTCTTTCCACGGTAAGGAAGAGACGGCGGATGCAATGGACCGCCGAGCAATATCACCGGCAATGGAACCGGCTTTGGATTGCCCGAAATCGTGCTCATCTTATTGTTCGAACCGACCCATTCGAGCCAGATGAAGTGGCACAGCAAATCGTCTTGTGGTTCGACGTATTTACCGGACTCAGTCAGTACTGGATAAGGGAATCTATCCGTGACGATCGCCAACGAGCCAGAATGCGCCAACAAGTCACATCGAATGGCAATCTGATTCCAAGGACCTCCTTTGGGATTCTGTGGGAAACCGAAAGGAAGGTTAGTGGCCTGCACGGAGAAATTGGGTCAATCGTCTTACCCAAACCCAAGAATTGACACCCGATTACAACCGAGACTATAATGAAACGATTTTTAACCGGAGGGCTTACAATGCGTCAAAGGAGTATGGCCAAATTTTTCGCCCTGGTTGCGGTGATTATTGCGGCCCTGTATTATTTTTTACAAATTAATCCTATTGCCAGCCATCTTCGTTACGGGTTGGATTTAAGGGGCGGTGTAACGGCGACATACCAAGCTCAGCCGGCACCGGGTCAACCGGTCAACAAACAGACAATGGCGCGAGCCATGTCAATTTTGGGATTCCGGGTGAATGCATTAGGTGTTTCCGAACCTGTTGTCGAACAAGTGGGTTCCGATCAAATAACGGTGGACTTGCCCGGAATAAAGAATCAGGAACAGGCTCTCAAATTTTTGGGGCAAACCGCGATTCTGCAAATTAAGAGTCCCTCCGGCCATGTGCTTTTAAGTGGTGGGGATCTTTCCAGTGCTAAAGCAGGGATAGCCGGGGGCCAGTACGTTGTTAATTTGACTTTTAACACCAAGGGGACAAAGATTTTTGCTGCCGCAACCAAAAAATATTTGAATAAGTCTTTACCTATTTATTTAAACGGGAAATTAGTGGAAAATCCGGTGGTAAGAAGTGTTATTCCGGACGGCAAAGCCCAAATGAGCGGAAACTTTTCCAGTTTGAAGCAAGCTCAGAAGACGGCATTATTGCTGCAGTCGGGGGCCTTGCCGGTAAATCTGAAAGTGCTAAATGTGCGTACAGTCAGCGCAACCTTGGGTCATGCTTCCGTGGTTGCCAGTAAGATAGCGGCCGTGATTGCCATTGCTTTGATTGGATTTATCATGATGTTCTGGTATCGTTTGGCGGGGTTCGTAGCAGACATGGCTCTGATAATTTACCTGCTATTAGTGGTGGGGGCATTATGGGCGATTCATGCGGTTATCACTGTACCCGGCATTGCGGGTTTGATCCTTTCCGTCGGAATGGCGGTGGACGCCAATGTCATTATTTTCTCCCGAATCCGTGAGGAAATGATTAACGGGAAAACACCGAGAGCCTCGGTGGCAGCTGGATTTCGTCATGCCATTCGGGCGATATTGGACTCTCATGTGACAACTTTCGTTTCGTCACTCATCCTGTTCTTTTTGGGAACGGGAGAAGTTAAAGGGTTTGCCCTCACTCTTATGATTGGAACAGGTGTATCATTGTTGACGGCCGTGTCGGTGACAGGTGTTGTTATCAGGTGGGTAGCAGACGCAGGCTGGGCAAAAGTCCGACGAATATTTGTGGGCTAGGAGGAATTTCATGCGTTACCATTTTGAGTTTGTGCGCCCCTGGAAAACCTGGTTCATCCTCTCCGGTTTATTGGTAATCTTGGCGCTGGGAGCATTTTTCATTCGAGGGCTCAATTATGGCATTGATTTTACGGGCGGTACCCAAATGAATCTTCGGTTTACTCGCCCGGTTACCACCACCGCAATTAAAACTGTCCTGGCCGCTGATCATATTTACGGAAGCACGGTGGTGTTTGTGGGAACGGGACATCAAAATGTGTTAATCACCACGCCTACGATATCCGAACATGAACGTACTGTTCTTTTGTCGCAGGTCGCTTCGAAAGTCAGCCACTTTCATGAGGTGTCGACCAGTCGAGTCTCATCTATTATTGGTAAACAAACTGAACGTTCCGCTTTAATTGCCGTGTTGTTGGCAATTGTGGCAATTATAGCCTACATCGGTATACGTTTTGAATGGCGGTTCGCCTTGTCCGGGATCATCGCGATGATACATGACGTAATTATTACGGTGGGGTTAATTGCGTTGATTCATATCCAAATCACGGAATATTTCATTATGGCTGTGCTGACGATATTCGGCTATTCTATTACCGACAAAATTATTGTGTTCGACCGAATTCGCGAAAATCTTCCCAAAAAAAAGAAGCAAGATGCGCTGGAAGACTTGGTAAACAAGAGCCTCAACCAAGTTTTGGTACGATCGATCAATACGTCCACCACGGTGACTATCGCTCTTTTGGCCCTATTAATCTTTGCCGGCGCGAGCATACGCGACTTTGCCTTGACTATGCTCTTCGGGGTAATTTTTGGGACCTACTCCTCGATTTTTATCGCGAGTCCTATTTGGTTACTGTGGAGGAAGCGGGATTTGAACAACAAGAAAAAGCGCACCGCTTCCGCTTGAAATCCTGGTTGTAAGAACTCATCTCCTCGCTAACACCGGGGAGATGTCCATTTCTCACTTAAAAATGTGGTTCAGGTTGACCCATCTTGGGGGAACGAATGTGCTAAGTCCTATCGGAACGACTCAGCCATGAACCTCCTGCCGAGAATGGCAGTGACTAGGATATATTGCCGTATGCCCCTCATGACCGTAACGCTGGTACTGCACCGTGTTATTAAAATTTACACACCTCCCGAACCTGTTGGGCTGGGAGAAAGAAAAGAATTTTAACCGGGTTCCCTTGTATGAATCCACGGTGGATCAGATTTCTTGGCTCCGCTTTTATAGGATTCAAGAGCTTCCGTTTGTCCAATAAGTCCTTCGTTCATATGGGCCAATAGCATTATCACAAAGCAGACATATCTTCGCGAGTAGTATGGGAAAGAAATTCCACGTCGCCTCGGGGGTTCAGCCGATAAGGGCACTCTCGTCCCGGGATCCTGTCATCGGTGAGGGTTGACCACCATTGATTGTGGGTGCCGTGAATGGTTCATCGACAATCCACGTGTATTTCCCATCAAAAATGTTCCATTAAGATAAGTTCCATATATCGGGAATCCTGTGACTACACGCCCTGATCCCCAAAGACCGCCTCCTGTAGCAATTCGGGACCTCACAATGTTCTCTATCAACGCTGACTACGTTTCGAAGGGAACCGCTGTGGTACGCTGTCTGTCGCAAGGATATCGCCGGGTAAGTTGTACGGCATATCACTGATCTCGAACCGAAAGGATCCCAACTACCACCCAGTTGTGTCGATACACCATATGGATCCAAGCCCGACCAGGCTCTCTACCATAGTAGGACTTCGGTTACCCAAAGTCTTGTATTAGAACCCGCCGCAATGGACACAAATAGGGACGACGACTTGTGCGGAATAATTCGCCCATGGGACGGCGGTTAATCCATATTCCTGAAATAACATCTTTTGCCGCTGACACAAAAAGAACTGTCAATGGGCATACTGGATCAGAAGAGTATTCTGGGATTTTTGGCAGGGAAGGCGTGACTTATTATGAAACCCCGAGTATGGCTGGATATGGATCCGGGGATTGACGATGCCTGGGCACTTTTACTAGCCATGAACCAGTCTATTATCACGGGCGTTTCTACTGTGGCGGGAAACGCCTCGCTTGAGAACACTTATGCCAATGCTCGACAACTTCTCGAAATTGCCGGTGGACAGGACGTTCCGCTCATCCCGGGTGCGTTAGGCCCCTTATTAACCCCTTTGGTAAGGGCGGAAGAGTTTCATGGACAGGGCGGTTTGGGAGAGTGGAGTATTCCGTCCGAAGTCATACCTCCTGAGTTACCGCGAGTCTGGAGTTGGTGGTCCATGCATTCGGAAGAACTGAAGTCGACTCATCTCATTGCGACCGGGCCTTTGACCAATATTGCGATTAGTCTTTTAGCTTATCCGTTATTGAGTAATATCTGGGCTTCGGTGACATGCATGGGCGGGGCCTTGCCGGGGGCTCAGACAGATAAGGCGCAAGAATTCAACGTGTATAGTGATCCGCATGCCGCAGACATTGTTTTTCATTGGGGAACACGCGTTCAGCTTATCGGTATCAACGTGGCTCACAAGGCAGTAATTTTGCTTGAGGATCTCGACAGACTGAGCGGCATGGGGCAAGTGGGCCATATGCTCGGAAAAATGCTGCAATTCTACAGCAAAAGGGCATTGGGAGAAGGAGGGAATCCCGAAGGATTTCCCGTTGATGATGTTGTCGCAGTGGCAGCCGTTGTCAAACCCTCCATCTTCCAATGGCGCGAAATGCCCTTGGCAGTCGTGCGAGAAGGGCCTCTTCGCGGTACGGTCGTGCTGAGCCCAATTGACGTGAGGCGACCCTCGGTTAGAGTGGCGGTTGACGTAGACATTGCTGCATTCCGGAAGTGGCTGTGGGAGGCGATGGATCATTATCGAAGCGAGCCGTTGAAAAATTGAAGCCGTATAAGCACAAGGAGTTGTGTACATCCTGAGAAGGGAACCCCCTCATAAAGAGATGCCAGAAAAGGAGAAAACATCATGCGAGTAAGTGAGATCATGACGGATTCAGTGAAAACCGTTTCACCGTCGGACACTATTCAGCAAGCCGCCGGAATCATGAAGCAAATTGATTGCGGCAGTGTGCCCGTGGCCGACAATGGGCAGGTAGTGGGAATGATCACAGATCGCGACATTGTGATACAGGCTGTTGCGGAAGGCAAGGGAGCGAATTTTCCTGTTAAGACCTGTATGTCCAGACCGGTTGTGACGATAAGTCGTGATACCGATGCCAGAGAAGCAGCCGATGTTATGGCTGACCATCAAGTTCGGCGTCTTCCTGTCGTGGAAAACGGGAAGCTGGTCGGAATTTTGGCCATCGCCGACTTGGCTCGGGTCAACATCTTTGTTCGGGAGAGCGGACAAGCTTTGAAGGAGATTTCGGAACCGACAGCTGGTACCGGCGCTATCCGGCACTGAGAATTCCAGATTCCCTAACCGAGCAATAGATCGACCGCCTTTGTCCTTTGTGTCTTGGCACCCCGCGAGATAACAAGGAAATTGGCGGTTTTTGGAATTTGTGTGGTCAACTGACTTGAGTCTGATTGCTTGGTCGGAAAAGTATTGGTGAAATTGGATGAGGAATGAGGCGATGATCGATGATTTGGTGGTTTATGCTACCGCTCGTCGGGGCATTACTTCGGAACGGGCCTTGGTTTCTTGTGACCATGGCATTGCAATGGGGATTGCGCATTGGCGTGGGCAAATGGTCCCCGGGAATTTTTATTGTCGAGTTATTGATTCTTCTTATGTTGGAGTGGGCCATGGATCGGTTGCTGCCCTTACCTCCTGTTCAACAAAGTCCAACCGGTCTTGTCAAAGAATCATGGATTCTCATGACTTTCTCCCTTCTTTTGAATCCTCTGCCTGGTTGGATTGCCTGGCAAGGGTCGGTCGGATTTGATGGAACAGATAGAATCCGTACCTTGAACCGTTATATGGCACAGATATTAAAAATTCGGGCAATCAAAGGGCTTTTGATTATCGCACTGGCCTTACTTGTCCAATGGTCCGGGCCATGGACCTAATGTTTTCGGGAGTTTTGTGGAGTGTCAATTGTTTGGAGAGCTCGGAGCAAGGTTTCGGGCTAGGTCTCAACATCTTTTGGTGTTTCATACAGCCGAGTGAACCGAAAGAACACACCATGTTCTCATGGTACAATGATCACGACAGTTTGCAAACAGGTGAATAAATTGGTAAATGTCGACGGAGAACTGCGAAACAGCGCGAAGAGTGCCTGGTGGGGGGCAGTGGGAAATTTTGTTCTCATGGCCATCAAACTCGTTGTCGGTGTGCTCGGCAATTCGCGTGCCTTGATAGCGGACGGTATTCATTCCGGTGCTGATTTGGGTTCCTCGATTGCCGTCATTATTGGTCTCAAAGTTTCCAGGATACCCCCTGACGAGCATCACAATTACGGGCACGCCAAAGCCGAGGCCGTGGCCCAAAAAGTTGTCGCTCTTATTCTGATTTTGGCTGGATTTGAAGTGGGGAACGGAGCCTTACAATCGGTACGGCGCGCTCATAGCTTACACCCTGACGTGTTGGCTCTTGTTGTCTCAGTCGGGGTTATGCTGATAAAGTGGTTTATGTATATTCGGCAAAAACGAATGGCGCTCAAAACCGGCAGTCATTCCTTAATGGCTTCGGCTCTGGATAACAGAATGGACGTCATTTCGTCAGCTGTCACCACCGTGGCAATTCTGGGATCCCTATGGGGGATTCCCCATTTTGATTCGTATGGCGCTCTGGGGGTTGCGGTGTTAATTGTATGGCTGGGCGTGGGTATTTTTTCACAAGCTGCCTCCGATTTGATGGATCGAGCGGCCGACAGTGATATGGTTGAGCATATCCGCGACGTTTGCCTCACCGTAACCGGTGTTAAGATGATCGATGAAATTCGAACGCGGGTTACGGGAACTCAGGTGCTCGTAGATTTGAAAATTGTGGTAGATCACAATTTATCATTGCTGGACGCACATCACATTGCGCACCAAGTCAAGGATCAGATTATGGATCTTCCGCGCATTCAAGATGTGATGGTTCACGTAAATCCGGATTAAACGATGCTGTGACGGAAATGGATTGGTGAAGGAAGACGCGCTATCTTAATCGACCCTACATGCTGGCTTCTTTGACGAAAGAGGAAGATGAACAACGCTTTCTGGCAGT
>JAKACM010000008.1 GCA_021821465.1 Bacillota bacterium | reverse complement strand
GTATGGGGATTAGTCGAAAAATCTTAAAGTCTTTAATACATGGGCAAGGATAGAAGGGGCATTTATTTCTTTTACCGTGACCTCCGTGAACGCAATGACCCGTGTCGATGTATTCTAAAATCCGCACACTCATGCGCTAAGGAGCAGAATAGTCTCGCAAGACATGCTACCCCGCTTAGCCCTACGTTTGTAGCTACGAATAGGATATAATGGATATGCGGATTCTATGATGGATCGGGCCATTGTCGGGGAATCGACTGTCTTAAGGCATTAACGGGCTGGATAGTACATTATTTGCATAGTAAAGGAATGGCGTCGATTATTCGTCCAGACTTTCGGCATCGCCACCGGAATCGAGCCGACAATCCATGGTAGAATAGTCAGTAAAAGGCTAGTAGGAGTTTTGTATGAGTCGGTTCGTGTATCGTGTGCATGCGCTTCAGCGCATGTTCGAGCGTGAAATCGAGCGCTCCGTGGTGGAGTTCGTGATTCAGTCGGGCACGACTATCGAAAGTTACCCGGATGACACGCCGTATCCTAGTCGCCTAGTACTAGGGTGGGACCGAGACCGTCCCATACATGTGGTGATCGCGGATAATCTGCATGATGACGAGATCGTGGTCATTACCGTCTATCAGCCGGATCCGACGCGATGGGATGCAAGTTTTTCAAGGAGGCAACCATGACCTGCGTGATTTGTAAGAGTGGAACACTGGAAGCGGGGAAGACCACGGTCACGTTGGAGCGAGGCAAAGCCCTCATCGTCTTTCGCCGAGTGCCGGCCAAGATTTGCCCCAACTGTGGAGAGAGTTATCTCGACGATGGCGTGGTCGCTGAAGTGTACCATGCCGCTGACCAGGCTGCTAAAGCTGGCGTGGAAGTCGATGTGCGTGAATTTCATCACGTCTCGGCGTAGCTGCTAACACCAAGTTCTAGTGCGTTTATGGGGGCGAATGTCAATTAAGAATCTTAAGTGTACCCTCAATTTAAGACTGTTTGGCAAGGAACGGGGCACGTACTTGATACCATGACAACTGAGGTGACAGCCCATGCGACGCTTGCAGGAAACGGACTACCCGGCAATTATTTCGAAGGTCGATGAGTGGTGGGGTGGGCGGGCGATGACTGCCCTGCTCCCTCGTTTATTTTTTCAGCACTTTAACGACAGCAGTTGGGTTATCGAGGATGATGGCGAGATCGTCGGCTTTCTTGTGGGATTCGTGTCGCAAACCTATGGCGATATCGGCTACATCCACTTCGTGGGTGTCCACCCGGCGTATCGGTCAAAGGGTCTAGGGGGGCAACTTTACGAGCAGTTCTTTCAGGCCATGCGCGATAGCGGGCGCCACATTGTCGAAGCCATCACATCGCCTATTAACCGCGGGTCGGTCGCTTTTCACACCCGCTTAGGCTTCACCATCGTACCGGGTGATGGAATTGTAGATGCCGTCCCCGTTCATCGGAATTATGATGGGCGTGGCGGAGATCGGGTGGTCTTCCGCAAGGTTCTGGCCTAATCTAATGCCCCGACCTTGACCTAAGAGAACTACTTCGCGAAGCGAATAAGGTACTTTCGGAGGCGAAGCTGCAGCAAGCGCCCGCCGATCCGACGGGCATCGTCCCGGAGCCAAATATTCTGATATAGTCCTAGGCACACATCAGCCTTGGAGAATCAACCAGAAACGAAACGGCAACCCGGCAAACCTGCTCCAAGGGTCGGACACCATTGGGGGCAATCCTTCATTCCACCACTCCCCTCATGGGCCGTGGGCAGCCATGCCGAACCTATGCGAGTTTCTCGGGCGTTAACGCGCAGACATCAGAGGAGGCCACATTACAAGATATGGTAGAACTGAAACACAGATTGTCACGGTCATGGGACATCTCCTGGTACACGCGATAATTTGCCACGGTATACGTGATTTTACGATGGCTCAATCTGGAATTTTCCTGACAACAGGGGGCGAATTGTTGTTTATGAAGGGTTTTGGCGGTAAGATTCGCTTATCCTATCGTTAAGGGGTTACCGTAGGGCGCTTCTAGCTGGAACGATGGCGATGGGGCAGAGAAAATAGTCTGAGGCCGGCCGTACCTCCTAAAACCCTTGTGGACTGTGCGTGGACAATAAAGAACCCGCTGTAGCTTGTGGTATCTGACTTTAAGGAGGAGCGAGATGAAGACAGGGTGTGAGTGACGAATACGTCGGGGACGTCAATACCGCGGAGAACATCGTGGCGAACACGTATGTATCCAAAAATCCTAACATACATCCCCAGATAAGTCAGGTTGGACCTCGTCGGGGGAAGACAGGGCGGTAATCTGATGTATTGAGTGTCAGTGCACGCAGCCAGAAGGTGCATTACGGTGCTGATTTTGGGCCTCATCCCTGTCACCCGACTTAACCGATCATGTATGAATCCTAATGTGCAGGAGGAACACCGATGAGTTCAATTCGTGTGGCCACTCAAGACGATGTCGATGTGATTGCGGACCTTGTTCAAGAAAAGCGCCTGCAATATGAAACCTATCAGCCGATATTTTGGCGGGTTTCACCATCAGCGCGGGAAAGTCATTTAGGATTTCTGGCAAAGGTGCTGGCCAACAGCGAGCATACGATTGCCTTGGTTTGGCAAGAACCCACGGAAACAGTGGACGGTTTTATTATTGCCACCATGCATGTGGCTCCCCCGGTCTACGAGCCCAGAGGCCCAACATGCATGGTGGATGATTATTGGGTACGCGGCGGCAAGCACTGGGAAACCATTGGTCAGGCTTTACTGGACGAGGTGTGTGTCCGAGCACAAGCGAAATTTGGCGCCGTTCAGGTACTGGTCGTGTGTGGGCACCTAGACACTGCGAAACGCACTATGTTGCACGATAATGGATTAGAGATCGCATCCGAATGGTACGTGAAAGGGCTCACATAATTTTAGGCGCCTGCAACGCACTACGGCGTTAGCGCCCCAAGCACAAGACATCCGCACAACCACTTATCACGGGTTGTGCCACGCCAGATTCCTACCCAGGGGTATTCGGAACGAGGCAGATATGAATGCCGATTAAGACAAAACAGCGATAGATCCGGGCCTCATAGTGATCGTGAGTGATTGGTAAGGAGTAGAATTTATCACAGTATATTCCGGCTGGATTAAGCAATCGAATCGCGATATTGCTAATCAGCGCGATATGAGGATAAGTGTCTCGCAACGCTCCGATCGTTATACCGGTAACGACCAATGAAGAGTGGGCCGTATGAAGTTGATTTTCTTTGGAATTCTTTTAATTCTCTTTGCTATGTTTATGAACTCCATTTCACGTGGCGGAGGGGCTTTTTGGGCGATCCCGGCTATTGCGGGGTTATTCGCTGGGGTACGGGGTCTGCGGAATTCCTCGGACAAAAAGCAGTAGTGTGGGGATGACCTCACGCGCACCTAAGCGTAGACTGGCTCTGCGCTTGCGAACGTTTTGGGGTTGTCGCGGCAAAAACCGCAACATTGACTATGATATGCAGAGAGTCGTGTTCCGTGTCAGCCATATGCCAGATGTTAGGGTGACCGGATTGTGGAGAGTGAGAGTGACAACATGTCGTGCCATGGTGTGCCGAGAGCATGAGCGCATGAGGCCAGCCGTGGGACCAGGTATGTCCAATAAATGACTCCCTTCAACAAAAAGCATGACCATTTTGGTTGGACGTGCTGGGCGTCCATTCATCGCAAAATTTGTTTACTTTCAATAGTGAGAGAATGAATTCAGTCGGATCTCTCAAACTCGAGCAGCAGATGTCTGGTAGCTAATATAATGCTGTAACCATCATGGGATTGGCGATTGATCTAATTGCTTGGAGAGAAAAATCTACCGTTATCGCACCAACGAGAAAGTAGTCTTCGCTTTGAGAGATTGTCCGGACATCCTATCGGATTGGTCCAAATTCGTGCTCAGGGTGAACGGGGTTTTTAACCCGCTGTTGACACTGGCTAGCCAGGACAGCCTTTCACCCAACAGTAGGCTGGATAAGCGTCAGACTCTCAGCCAATTCACGAGGACTCACATCTGCCTCTCAAAATAATTAAGGGGGTATAACTTGGATTGTGCGGAGATCCCCAGGGACTCCTTCATATGAAAATCGCCCCAAGGAATAGTGCTGTTTTTTGTTGCGAATGTCGAGTCGGCTAAGCACTGGTACAGCGATTTGTTAGGGGAGACACCTTATTTTGATGAAGAGGGATATGTTGCATTTCGTTTGGCCAACGTAACGATCGGACTTCATCCCAATGATGAAAAGAACGCATCGGGTGCGGGTGGGCAAGTCACGTATTGGCATGTCTCCGATATTCAACAGACGAGTGCCCATTTTGGAGAGCAAGGATGCCACAAGTCTAGAGGCTCAATTATTGGGGTGGATCAGATACCCGTGTGTCAGCTCATCGATCCATTTGGAACCCTATGGGGATTAGCGAGAAATCTGAAAGCCTTTAATACATGGACAAGGATAGTAGTGGCATTTGATGGTTGTTATAAAGGGGTGACATGATGTTAACGGATTCCCAGCAACGTGATTTTCTAACCCTACTCTTCGATTGGTTGAATCAGGAGCCGCGCGGCGTCAGTCCAGGCCCTCAACCTAGGCCCGACGATTATGCATTTACGCTGTATGCCGAAGGAACGCGGAACCATTGGCGGCTACGGTGCCATTTCGACCTTCTCTCTGAACCGTTTGGTGGATATGACGGAGACTTTTGTGTCAACCTCTTGGAGGTTCCCGAAGTTTTTGGCTGGATTGACAGCCCTGATCTTTTGCAAAAAGCTAAAGTCGGCGATGAAGAAAAAGTTAACAATCTTTTCAATGAGTGGTTAGGGCTCTTTGATGCATATTTAGGTGAAGGTGGTTTGTTTGATGATGGGGCGGTCGATCATAAAACTCCTTGCGGCGAGCGCAGTATTTAGCGGTGCTTCTCAGTGTCTCAAGCTAAGTCAGGGTGGCCGTAAATTGGAGAGGAGACAATTACGCCACTTGGACCGCTCTACCCTTTGTCGGATCGACTCAACCCGCGGCCAGATCGAGGCAAATCCGTGTCAAAATTTATCCCCGGAGGATGGCTGCCTAGGCCATAACAACGACCGGATCACATGAGTGAGGATCAGATGCCCGGATTACTTTGAGGGATGAGGTTGGGAGGTTTTATCTTGAAAAGAACACACCTCTGCGGGGGAGGCAAATATGGTAATACAAGCACCTCCCGTGCGGCGTGCAGCGAACGGACTAGACGTTTAATCGTCCATAGCAGCAGTACCAGCCGTCTCTGGTAAAGGTTGTCCCTAACTAGGGGAGAACCGGCCCGTGCTTAGGGTGACTACACCGTTGGAACCGTCATAACAACCCCCGGACTTTTTCTCGGGCTTCGACGCCAAGGTTTCAGTTTCTGGCCGGTTGTAGATTTTCGAGAGGTACCCATCCTGTTTCATTATGGATGTTTTTACACCAGACCCAGCCGGAGAGAACGTGGATGCCCATTACCATGTCACCAGGCTTAACCGTTAACTCGATAGAATTGTAATCGGCTGTCACCACAGCTCGTCTGTTATTCGAAATGTTGAGAATTTGTTCCGGAACCCACGCACTTTGGCCTGAGGAGGTGGTACACCAGAGCCATGACGACCAGTGGGTATCCCGCGGGCCAAGGTCCACTGTCTCTCCGCGCCGCAACTGACAACCTTCATCATAACTTCGCTTGTGCTCTACGATGACACGATATTCAATGTCCATAGGCATCCATCCTCGCCACGAGTAGTGGGATTTTCAGTCAATATGGATAATAACACATCGAAATTCGTGGTCCGCAGAACCCCTGCGGACTAGAAACAGCCATCGCTGCACTTTGGCATCCAGTTGTCCCCATTTTACGCCCAGTTCAGGAATTTTAAGCTAGATTGTTGTGTTTCATGCCAGTCCAGTCCTAAAATCCGCTCGAGAGGCATGGGAACAGGGAGTTGGGGGAGTTGCGGATAGTGATAGAGTGAAAGGGATGGTGTAAGCTTTTTCGCGAACACGCGGTTTCTGTACAGTCGGAGAAACGAGTGTGGCTGGGGATATAATGTCCTTGGTTCAGCCTCTTGTCTAGGCTAAGAGCAAGGAGGTGAATCGTTAGTGATTCCTCGAGAGATTAGTGATCGTCGTGAGGAGATACTAGAACGATATAAATCGCACTTAATTTTTCTTGGTATCGCCCGGTAGTCGACAAAAATGTGAGCGGATTTCGGTTGGGTCTCCCTTCAAGAAGCCAAGAAAGCGCCGGATGGCAGTTTTGATCGCCGTGAGGTCGGGGAAATACGTATGGAGAATGACTTGTTCACGCAGCGACGTTTCTCCGTCGCCAAATAGACACGGAGCAACAAGTCGTGGGGTTCTGCCGAAGGAGAACTTCCTCCATGCTACCAATGCTTTTTATTGGCAGATTCAAGACTTTCTCATTCCGCTCGTTGATGAAGGATTGCTTGCTGTCGAACTGCGTGAACTCATCGATCACAGAGGGCTACGTGGGGACGAATGATATGCGGACCATGCTAATTTAGTCTGGCAACCAAAGCGTGACGATTTGTCCGGTTGGGTCGGCCCTTATGGGAGCGTATGGTTGAATCGATTTGCCCGGGCAGTCAGGCGGAATGATAAACGGGATACCACCTGGCCAAACTTGATAACCTTTGTTAAGCAACGGGACTAAGTCCCACTGTTATCGGATCGTCAGATGGAACCTCTTGTCGCGACGCTTTTTCAACACGGGGGAACCCTCACCGACTCATGCCAGCTCACCCACGATATCTGTCGACAGAGTCATTTGCCCGTTGTCATGACTAGGCCATTCTCAATGCGGGGCATATCTAACCTCCTTTGATCAGGATGTCACGTGGAGAGGGCTCATTCCTTTTTCCTAGGCCAATACGGACTCTCGATCATCCTCTTGCAATCCGATTAGCAATACCTGAGGATGCGGAAGCGGCCCGGGACTGGCACAGGACACGGGCCGTTCTCCTCCGGAAGAACCGGGAAGAAAGAGGTCTGTCATCGCGATCCATCCCCCGTCTCTAAATCCCCCACTTTCCGTAGAGTGGGGGATTTTTTGTAGATACCCTGCAGAAAGGAGCCCGTCCATGGAACAGACCCCCTATACCACCCCTTTTACGGTGGAAATCAATCACCGTTATAACCCCATTAACAAACAGTGGCACAACGACCTCTTTATCAAACTCTACACCGCGGCCCTGGATTCCGGCTTTTTGGCCGCGATCTCGGATCGGGATTGGAAGACCCTCTGTGTCCTGGCCTTGCACATGGATGCGGACGGCCAGTGTTACCCGTCCCGTGACCATATTGCCCGGGCCCTGGGCGTCAATCCCAGTACCGCTTCGGATCGCATTCAACGGCTCTTGGCGTTTCGGTGGCAAGGTCAGCCGCTGGTGCAGGTGACCCGAAAACGCCAGCCGGATGGCACCCTGGGCCGGCAAGTCTATACCATTTTGCCCATTGTGCCCTTGGGTTTTGGCCCACAAAAAGCCCCGCCGGACCCGCAGGACCCTGATCGACAGGAGGATCTCGCGCTCGAAGACAAGACCGCGGAGGCGGAAACGGAGGGAGTGGGCCGTGACGAGCAGGGCGACCCCGGGGATCCGCCTATTCGATCCGGACAATCCGTTGTCACCAGGTCGGGGTTTCCCAACGTGGCTGATGCCAACATGGATCACCCCAACGTGGACGATTCCAACGTCGTGGAGTCTAACGTGGACGGTTCCGACATGGCGGAAGCACCATCCCGACTATCATACGCGCGCGCGTTAAACAAGATCCAGGTTAAACAAGATCCAGGACAAACGAGAACCCCAATAAACAAGATCCCAGCAAAACAAGAGCCGAAAGCGGAGAAAAAAACCCACGAACAGCCGGCGGCTGTTCGTCAAGATTCTGTCTCCCAGGAAGACGGTGTGCTAGAACAGCACACCCGCACTCCGGAAGAACCCGAAGGGAAGACAAACACGCGCCGGCGTTCACCCGAAGCCCAGGCCCTCACCACCCGGCTGAAAAGCCGGTTGCAGGAACGGGGCGTGACCGTCTTTCCCCGGGATTGGGCGCTGAAAGGCCAAGCCAGTGCCGAATCACTCTTGCGGACGTTGTCGGTGTCGGATGTGGAAGCGCTGATGGACTGGACCTTGTCCCACCCGTTTTGGGGCTTAAAGGTGACGGCGATGCACCAGTTGACCACCATTGCGCCTCAATGGCAACAGCAACGCAGCCGACAGGCGACCGAATCTCTCGAGTCCGAAACCGCGCTCCACCGGAGGTCGCAATCGGCCCCGATCCGTCCGCGGGCTATGAGTGTGGCGGCGCGCAATGCCGCCTTGCTGCAACGCTTGTATGGCCAAACCGCACAGGAGGGAAACATCCGATGACTTACCCCGAGACCGTGGAATTGTTTGGGCTGTTGGCGGCCGCCTATCCTAAAGAGCCGATCACGGAAGCGCAAATTGCCTTGTATGCGGCGCTCTTGGGGGCGTATTCGGTGGAGACGGTGCGCGAGGCGGTTTTGCGGCATATTCAACAGAGTCCCTGGTTTCCCCGCCTCAATGAGGTGCTGGACCAGACCACCCCAGGCGATCAGGCGGATCCGGACCAAGCCAGGGCCGAAGTTCAGCAGAAAATCCGCTCCGTTGGCTACTATCGCCACCCGACCTGGAGTCAGCTGGCAATAGCGCAAGTGGTGGAGGCCTTAGGCTGGCAGAATCTGTGTTTGTCTACGAATCCGGAAGCGGATCGCGCCCATTTTCTGCGCTTTTATGGCACCGGGCGTCAACGCGAACAGCATCGCCAGCACTGGACTCAGCTGCCCGCCCCGCTCCGGCAAGCCTTGGACACGCTGGGAAAGCCAGATCGCCCATCGGTGTCGGACCCGAAGGGGAATCATGATGCGCCACAACCAAAGGCTACCCGCCCAGCGATGACAGAATGTCATCGCATGATCTTCTCCGATTCTTGATAAGGCAAGCTCAGGTCTCGCAGAAGCTCTCGGATGGGTTAGAAACTGAAAGACGTGAGACTGCCTGTTCTGAACATCAAATTGAGAGATGGACTGCAAAACTAAGATTGATAACGGGGTCATCCGCATTATGGCCTACACCTGCGTTGTGTTCGTTGAGGTATTATCTAAAGAGGACGGGACGGGAGGGGAGTGAATCGAGCAATCCATTCGGCCTGGTGGTCCAAAATATGAGCCGTTTTAACATAATGGCGGGGAACCCACAATCCACTAATTAACATCCCTACCGCCTGCTGTTGGGCCGTACGGGTTAATTGAATGCGAATCGTGTTGTGAGAACCCAAAGTACATCCGCGACTCTGCGAGTAGGTTGCGACTGAAGGGTTTCTGGGGAACAAGGGAGAGCCGGCGGGTTTCCGCCGCAGGCGGATAACGGGGAACAAGCCTCACAAAGCAAGAACCCCGTGAGGACTCGTCGGAAGTCTTACTGACTGATAGTACTCCGAGGACGGGAAAGCCGGCCACAGGGGGAAGCGGTCAGTGTGTATTTCGGTCGCTGTTAATGGACGCGTTCCAAGGCACTATGGACTCCATACAATGGGAGACCATCGGCCTTCATCATACAAAGGAAGGAGATACCGCACCATGACACCAGCACTGGAACGCATAGCAGACAAAGCACGTCGAGAATCGACGTTGCGGTTCACCTCGTTGGCGCACCATCTGACCCGAGAGCGCTGGTGGATCTCTAAAGCCTTGCACCATATTTCACCATCCACCGCACCCGGGACGGACGGGTTGCCCCAACCAGAGGCCGTGGATACCTTTAACACATGGGCTCAGCCACTTTTGGAGGCCGTCCACCGGCAAAGCCTATCATCCACCCGCCGTCCGGCGGGTGTGGATACCAAAGCCCGGAAAGACGGCGAAGCGTAGGGGTGCCGACGGTAATTGACCGGGTATCGGTGCCCATCATGCGCTCGCGACCCTCAATGAAACCATTGCCGGGAAACGCGTGAGCTGGGTCCTCGAAGCCGACCGGAAGAACTTCTTCGGGAGTCTGGACCACCAATGGATGAGGCGATTTGTGGAGCACCGCGTGGGGGACCCACGCATCCTCAACCTCATCCGCCGTTGGTTGACAGTCGGAGTGCTGGAAGACGGAGAGGTGCACACGAGCACGGAAGGCACGCCGCAAGGGGGGGCCATCAGTGTCCTGCTGAGTAACGTCTACCTCCATTATGTGCTCGACTTATGGTTTGAGAAAGCCATTAAGCCGCGCCTCGATGGGGAAGCCTACCGGATTCGGTATAGCGATGACTTCGTCGTGTGCTTTCAGCATCAGCGGGATGCCGAACGGTTTCAGGCCGTGTTGAGCCCTCGGCTCCATAAATTCCCTCTCGACCTAGAACCTACGAAAACCCGCCGGATTGCCTTTGGGCGATTCGCGCAGCGAGACGCCCAAGCTCAAGGCCGGAAGAAGCCCGATACCCTGTATTTTCTGGGATTCACGCAGTATTGCACCCGGAATCGGCACGGAGGCTTTATGGTCGGTCGCAAGACCGAGAAATCGCGAGTGCGACGGACAATCCAACGCCTACAAGCCACCATGCGCCAAATTCGTCATGACCGATTGGAGGACCAAGTCCACACCATCAACCAACTCCTCCCAGGCCACTATGCGTATTTTGGCATGGCAGGAAACCTACCCAGCCTCCAACAGGTCTATCGGGTCGCCACCCGGTACTGGCGACGCATGTTGAGCCGTCGCAGCCAAAAGAGTACGGTCGGTCCATGTTTCCAAGGATTCTTGCGCGCTTACCCCTCCGGCGTCCGAAGTGGTACATTCCCTATGAGGACTTACAACGCTACGCGATTCTGTGAACCCATTGCCGAAGAGCCCAGTGCGGGAAATCCGCACGCTGGGTTCCGTGGGGGTTGGACTGCCCGAGACTTAAATGGAGGTGAAATCCTTGCACCTCGTAAAACAATTGCGACAGAACCAAGGTTGGTCTCAACGCGAACTGGCTCGCCGGGTCGGATGTAGTGGTCCACATATCTCCGATATAGAAAACGGCAAAGTGCTCCCCTCGATCCGAATGTTGCACAGGATAGGTCGGGCGTTAAATGTGTCGGATACTGAATTACTCTTAGACAGTATAGCAGATGTGTCGAGCTCAGCTCGACCGCCCCAATAGGCGCATGGTCTGAACTACTAAGATGACAGCAGAGCCAAACTCTTTGGAGGCCTCATAGTCCCCCAATAATTTTTCACGCCTTCCCCGAGAAAAAATCAATGCGAACACCATCGAATTTGGAACGCATTCCCCTCGTACCCACCCCAATAACTGATTCACCACTTGTCCATCAAGGAGGACTGCTGATTATGCCGGCCCCATCCTCAAGATCTCGGGCAACGTTATTGGCCCGCTTGCGCGATCTTGCTCCACATCACACTCTGCGCGAGACATTGGATATCCTCGCGACAGAAGATGGCATGATTTTCACTTACGCCGCCCTGAATCGCACCGCGCAACGTCACCACATTCACTTTCAACCCGCGGCCAAAGGGGGCAAGCGAGACGGATCCGGGCGCCCGCAGGGTTCTACCAGTGTTAACCGTCCTCATGGCTGTTCCTGGGTCGCGGGAGATTATGGATCCGGAGGACTCGCCGGTGATGACGGTTCTCCGCCTCCCGAACCCTTTCAAGCCACTAAACGTACCGGACTGGCTCTCTTGGATACGAGTTGGATCTTACGCACAGGAAGCTATTTGGGCCCGTGTCAAGGATTACCTGATGGGGCTCCACGGGCCGCAAGGTCGTCCCGCCGGCAAGCGGATCGGATTACCCGATCCCAATCGTATAGTGGAGTGAATCGACAATAAGGATTCGCACAACAATCCGTTCTGGCCAGAGCCCCGGGGTGCAGTGACCTCGGGGCTTTTTGGTGTGTCGTACTCCTTGCTCAAAAGAAGGGGGTCCTGTTCATGATGTGGCCAATGTTTGCCAAAATCCTGCAGCCTCATCTGCTGAATACCTGATGTGGCCAGGGCAATCCCTGATGGTGGCCCGCTGTAATGACGCAGAGGAGTGGAGTTGTCACCGCGTCACTGTGGAACAGTGCCGTCCAGAGTTTGTGGTTTTGCGCTTTCAGGCCGGGTATCGGGAATGTTTTGATTGACATGCTTTGCATACACAAAAGGGCGTGAAAATTTTAAGATAAGGTGTTTCTGCTCAGGTGTGATTGCCGTGAAGCCTCTTTCCGCGATCTAACATCGGTTGAAACAATTGCTTAAGAATCCATCAAGGGGATAAAATATGAAGTAAGGAAGTAAACAAGTAAAGCAGCTGGAGAAGGGGCGAGGGGCGCTATGGAAGTATCACGGATCAGTGCCAAAGGTCAGGTGACAATTCCGAAAGGCATTCGTGAATTGCTGAATTTGAGTGAAGGGGACCGTGTGGCTTTTATCGAGGAGAATGGGAAGGTTGTCATTACAAAGGCGAGCGTGGTCGCATTGCGGGATCTACAGGAAGCAATGAGTAGAGAAGCTCAGCAGAAAGGGATGACAGAACAAGACCTCTTGGACGAATTGAAACAGGTGCGGAAGGAAATGTGGAATGAACGAAACACCAAAAAGTGAGTTGGCACTTCGGGTATTTGTTGACTCCAATATTGTGATTTCGGCCATTCTTTCTCAACGCTCGGTAGCCGGCAAACTTTTGACGTTCGTGATTGAAGAACATCAACTGATTCTTTGTAGTTATTCCATCACGGAGATTGCGAGAGTGCTGCAAAGAAAGTTCCCCAACTTGGTGTCAAAGTGGGATCGCTTTCTTACATCGTTAGAATTTGAAGTGGCTTACACGCCTGTGGATTTATCAGCCGTTGCGGTTCCGCCAATCCGCGATCCCGCGGATCTCCCCATACTGGTATCCGCTATGGTCGCACAGCCCGATATTCTGGTTACGGGCGATAAGGATTTCCACACGCCTGAGATTGAGGAATATTTTACTGTCCTGACCCCTGCTGATTTTCTGAAACGTTTCGGGCCAGAAATGTTTTGATTGGGACGTTCCGTGCGCCATTCAACAGATAACAACCCCGTCTTTGTGTTTGATTGTCGGTTTAGGGCCCTACTTCGTCTTGAGTTGCCGATGGCGTCGTTCCTTCACCGACCGAACTGAACAGCCCGTGTCGGGCTAAACACCTTGGTCATGATGGGGTGAAGAATGAGTTGGGATGTCTCTTTCTTCTGACTCCGGAGCATAGGAAATACGGATTTCGCCGGGAAGGATGGCGACATGGCCGGATAAATGGGGAGACTTCCATATTGTGTCTGCACCTCCTGGGGGTTTATGAGCGGAGAACTTATCAGGCTCCGGGTAAGTCCCTGGGGACGCTCTCGCTGTCTCTTGACTCGGGGAGTACTTCGGGTGGAGATCGGGAGTACTCCCGGTGTACATTCAGGGATCCGGGGGACTACGGTAATTCTTCGCGGTTCGTGATCCCCAGTTTGCGGTAAATATGGCGAATATGTGTCTTGACGGTGGTGGGCTCGATCTGGCACAGCCGGGCAATGTCTGCGATACTGTGCGCTTGCTTTAGATGATAATAGACTTCTCGCTCCCGATCCGTTAATCCGGTCATAGGGTCGGCAGGGCTGTCACGGGGCTCCTCGGTCATAGAGTCTGCATGATCTCGGGATCCATCCTGACGGGGATGCGCGACACTCATCAGGACGAGTGCGAGGATGAGGACGGTGAGAGCCCAAAAGCCGGAGAAAATGCCGGATGGTGCGTCACCTGCTGATAGAACCAGGTCCCAAGCAAGAGCAGTTCATCGGCGGCCAAGGCCGCCAGGCCCCCTATGCCACCAAACGCACCGGATTGGCTCTCTTGGATACCGGGTGGGTCTTGCGCACGGGAAGCTATTTGGGTCCGTGTCAAGGATTACCGGATGGATGGAGCTCCACGGGCTGCAAGGTCGTCCCGCCGTCAAGCGGATCGGATTACCCGAGCCCAATCGTATAGTGGAGTGAATCGACAATAAGGATTCGGAGAACCATCCGTTTTGGCTAGAGCTCCGGGGTGCAGTGACCCGGGGCTTATTTGTGTGTCGTACTCTTCGCTCAAAAGAAGGAGGTCCTGTTCATGATGTCGCAAATGTTTGACCAAAATCCCGCAGCCGCATCGACCGAATACTGGGTGTGGCCAGGGCAATCCCTGATGGTGGCCCGTTGTAACGATGCAGAGGAGTGGAGTTGTCAGTGGGCAATTGTGGAACAGTGTCGTCCGGAATTTGTGGTTTTGCGCTTTCAGGCCGGGTACCGGGAATGTTTTGACTGGCATGCCTTGCGTACAGAAAGCGATGTCAAAATTGTAGGCTAAGTTCGGAGAAGAGCGCCTGCAGGAAGGGGATGAGTGCGCATCACAGACTGTCGCTTTTTTCTTTTGCACAGCCCTGATGCGTTTTTGATCTTTGAGTCATGCAAGTCGGCCAAGCCGTGGCGCATAGGATGTGTCAAGGAGGTAACCGGATGACAGATAACCAAAAACAGTCACGTACTGGTAGACAGGCTACGACCTGGCATGTCACGATTATTCCGGTGGGGACACCCCAAGAGGGGGATGAGGCCCAAAAACGGGCCCTGGAGATTGTCGTGAAACGCTTTCATGCCAATCAATCCCAACCGAAAGGATGAGCATGATGATTGTCGGTATCTATCTCCGGGTATCCAGTGAGGATCAGGCTCGCCATGGGTATAGCCTCTTTGCTCAACGTGAAAGCTGTACGCAGCGCGCCCGGGCTATGGGGGCATCTCAGATCATTGAATTTGCCGACGAAGGGGTTACGGGATCGGTGCTGGACCGTCCGGGACTCCGTGCCCTGCGTTCTGCGGTAAGGCAAGGGCAACTCCAACGGGTCGTGATTTATGATCCGGATCGGTTTGCCCGACATCTTTCCCACCAATTAATCGTGACAGAAGAAATTGAACGCGCCGGAGTGCGGCTCGAATTTGTGAATTTTGACTGGCAAAATACTCCCGAAGGCAAGCTATTCTATTCGATGCGCGGTGCCATTGCCGAATATGAACGGGAAAAAATCCGATTACGGACGATGACGGGTCGGACGGAGAAAGCCCGCCAAGGGAAATATCCCTTGGGGATCGCGCCATATGGCTACCGCTATGAAGAGGGTCAACTCCACATTGTCGAGGTGGAAGCGCAGGTTGTGCGCCGCATTTTTTCTGAAGTGGCAAGCGGATGGGGATTAAACGGCACGGCTAAACGTCTAACCGCCGATGGCATCCTAACCCAAAAGGGACGCACAATCTGGCATCGGCAGGTTGTGCGTCAAATTGCCAGAAATCCCGTATACATGGGCATCTTCTATGCGAATCGTTTGGATACCAGCGGCATGTACACCAATAAGTTTCGTCCCGAGAACGAAAAAATCGGACTGAAAACTCGCGACCGCTCTGAATGGATCCCCGTAAGCGTTCCGGCAATAGTCGATGAAGACACGTGGGCCAGAGCGCAGACGGTGATGAACAAGGCGGAAATGAATTGGAGGACAGCCCGAGGAAGAGAAGAATATCTCTTGTCCGGCCTTCTTCGGTGTGGTCTGTGCAGTCAAACGATGACCGGAAAACGGCAGCGCAATTGGGGCCGCATTGAACCGGAATATACCTGCCGGAAAACCACAGCAGGACGGCGACATCCCGGGTGTACGCACAGACCCCGAGTACAGTCTCATGCTTTGGATGCCTGGGTGTGGGAGCATGTCGTCAACTGGCTCCGTAATCCGAAACTGCTGGCAGATTTGTTGCAGCCCCCAGCCGATACCCAGTTAATCGAAGTGGAACTCAGCCGGACGGATGTTGATCTCGTGCGTATCCGAACAGGACAAGAGAATTTGCTTAGAGTATTGGAGCAGGGAGCGGTGTCGAACATTGATGACGTGCTGGATCGATTGAATCGGCTGAAAAAGCAAGAAACGGCGCTCTTGACCCAGCGGGCCAGTCTGCAACAAACTTTGCTTGAGGAGTCTCGCTCGCTGGACTGGGAGGCATATAGGATCTTAGCGCAAAACCTGATTCAGTCGATTGAGCAGGTAGAGGGCCATTTAACTTTTGAGGACAAGCGAGAAATTATTCACCAGTTCATCAAAGAAATTGTCGTCGGACATGATACGGTTTCCATTAAGGCGACAATCCCTACGGTGGTGCAATCACCCAGCGTCTCGCCCCAAAACCCCCTAATCGTGACCATGTCTTTGAAGTAAATTGCCAATTATTTCCGCAACCTCCTGTCAGTGACAACGAGGTGTTAATGCATTTACGCAACCAGAAGAAGCTCAAAAGTGAAGTGAGCATTTACAGCCCTATAGGTGTGGACCGAGAAGGCAATGAAATCTTGTTGCTGGATATATTAGCCAGTGGAGATGAAGTTCCCGATACGGTTGAAGTCAATATGATTATGGCGTGGGTGACGGATTTTGTGTCCAATCTTACCCGAAAAGAGCGTTTGGTGCTGAATTTACGTTTTGCATTGAATGGCCAGGACAGACGGTACACTCAAAAGGAAATTGCGGAACGCTTGGGAATTTCTCGCAGTTACGTTTCGCGCATCGAAAAAAAGGCTGTTGAAAAGATTTTGGCGGCATTAAGCTTGCCCACATAAATTGCCCTGGCATTCGACTGGGTGAGAAACTTAAGCAGTCGAGCCTGCCTCATTTTCCCTTCTTGTCACCTTGGTAAGATTAATTGTGTGAAGGTGACAAGGAGATGGACTTATCCGTGTAGAGATTAAATGGTGGAATACGATGGCCGTTAACCGTCACCGTTTCATGGTCGACTACAATCCCCGGTTGTTTTTGAATGGTGTACGTGGACATATTGATGCCTTTCGGCAACCAATATGTTGCCGTCATCGACCGCGTGGTCGGCGGTTGATGTTGGTTCAAGCGAGCCGGCATTGTCAAGTGATTGCCGAAAACCGTTTTATGGATTTGCGTGTTATTGTACGCTTGAGTTACCGCATTACCTCCTGTTAGCGAGATAAGCCGGGATCCATAGGGAACATAAAAACGTACCCATGAAGTGTAAGGCACTACCAGCCAATTGTTGAAAATACCTGTGTTGGTCCAAGTGACAGTTGTGGTCTGACGGTACCGAGAGCCCACTTTTTGGATTTGAGACGTAACATGGTAATGCATATAAAAATTGTCCTTATGTCCTCCGAGATTGTCATCGACCACCTCGAGATAGTCTCCATTGACGTGAGGGTCGATAATCCCTGCCCAGTTGTGGGCTTTGACCATGGCCTCCAGTTGGGGGTTATTGAAGTAAAATATCACGTTCTTTTGATTTAGCGACTGGTAGCCGCTGTTGACTGTGCGTAACAAGGTAGGCACAGAAGAGTGGGCTAGCTTATGAAAAATCAAATGAAGCATCGTGCCAATAAATTGCTTTTTGGAACCCGCAGATAAGTGGGAACGTTCAGCAATGTACTCCATTTCATAGTTCGCGTTTGTCGATGTAATGCGCACATTATGATACGTTTTGGGCATGGTAATGCCGCCAATATCTTTGAGTAATGTGTCAGCTACCCAGGTGTTGACAAATATCACTCCGTTCAAATGAGGAGCGTGCGGAATCGAATTATAAAATTTGTACATCTGCTGCACAGCTGTGGGCACATTGGGTGACCAATTGGAATCGCGTAAGTGCCAAGTGGGTGTGTACACCCAGGTGTGAATGGGTAAGGGTGCAGGCGGGCGGTAGCGAATATGCGCCTGCAAATCATAAATGTTGTGTGAATGCAGGGGTTGCAAACGCCCGTTCTTAAATGTCACGTAGCTGTATGCAGTCAGAAATCCGCCGGTAGACCGCAGCTCTCCCGGGTTTTCATAGATCAAGAAATAGCGTTGGGTGCCGTGTGCCGGAACCATTTTGGCCGCAATCGGCAAGAGTGTGCGTACCTCTTGCAAATCCAAAGTCAGTAACTGACTCTCGTTTTGAAATTGGTGCCAATGGCCGGACGACACCAACCAAGTCGGCAGGTTGGTGTGCGAAATCCATTGGTTCCACTGAGTCACACTCGGATAAAAGATGTTGATAAGTTGATCGATATTCGGCAATTGTTGAAATAAGGCTGCCTGTAATTGACTGTGAGATAACGACGGATCGGCATGTGTGGATGTGGCGAATCCGATTGATCCTAAAATGTCATTGATGTCGGGTTCGGCTTGACGGGTGGATTGCCCCAATTCTCTGAGGTTTTTTCCCGACAACTCCAAAGATTTGAGGAATGCATTGTGGGGATCCAGAATTCTCAGCGGCCAAAACGTCCAGATCATACTGCGGTACCACTGAACCGTATCATTCAGATAAGTGATGCCCGTGTCGATACTTGCAGTTTGGCGCGTCTTGATGCCAACGGCTGCGTATATTGCAGCGGCTCCGGCCGTGGAGATGGTGCCGGCAAGCGTTAAAAACGGCAACCCAATGATTCCTAATAGCCCCAGACTTCCTGCTATGATTCCCACTCGCAGAGGATGTCTTATCGACTTGCCGAATCGCGTGCGAATCACCCTTTCGTCGTGTGTTGGAGTGCGAAGCGGTTCTCTGCATTTTGCTTTACATAATATACTCCATGACTATGATGAGATTATCGGCTGAATTCGTCAATATTCTTGGGAATATGTTCGCCGCAATCCCATGGTTATTGCCGACGGTAAATTGTGGCACATGCTAACAAAAGCCGCGTACATTCCCAAGAACAATGACTTTAACATATTGTGAGGCCAATTTGAAAGACGGTACGCAGAAACCGCGGGATTCCACCTTTAAGAATTCCGGCTATTTCCGTGCTAGTGGGATTTTTGGATGGGTATGCAAACCTTTTTGAGCGCGTTGAAGGGATTATTCAGACGATATTTCCTAAAGAGAAGTTTTTGGCCGATTCCTTGTCCGCTAGCGTATCACGGTTGTGACTCATTTGAGGCCATCCTATTTGTCGTTCCCACAAGAAACTTCGCCCAAAAACATTTGATTTTCCCTCTGTCTCCATGATGCCGTCTTAAGAGTCCCGGATAGGACATCGCGAAATGAGTGTTCACAAGGACCGGGGAATTCTTTAGAAACTCGCCGGTGATTGTGTGTTCCTCAGTCATGCGGTAATGCGGGTTAGTTTTGTTTAGTTCAAAAGCCGGGAATTATTTACATTCTTTGAGTTTGGGTTCATTGCATTGTGGCTCAATGTGTGGTAAAGTGCCACTTATTATTATTAACACCTCTTATCGAGAGTGGCGGAGGGACTGGCCCGATGAAGCCCGGCAACCCCTAGACGTAAGACAGTCGAGTTGGTGCCAAATCCTGAAAGACTGTGTCTTTCAAGATGAGAGGGAATGGGTGTCGCCGCCCTCCCTCGATGGGAGGATTTTTTATTGACAGACAAAGGAGGCGCCGCCGTGGGTGAAAAGGCGTGGCAAAGAAACACGTTATTGGTGCATGCAGGTACTCCTCAGATAGATCACATTCAACCTACGGCCCTGCCTATTTTTCCCTCCACCACTTATCAATCCGAATCGGCCGAGAAACTTGACCAATTAATGGCAGGGGACATACCGGGGTTTTCGTATGCGAGGCATGGCAATCCCAATGTTCAAGCCTTGGTGGAGGCAGTGAAACAATTGGAAGGGGCAGAGACTGGAATTGCTACGGCATCTGGTATGGCGGCCATTGACGCGGCCTTATATGCCACGCACGTACGGCCCAACGACACGGTGTTGGTAAGCCAGGATGTGTACGGTGCCTCGTTGAATCTTGTGGGTAGCATTTGGACCGAGGCCGATGTGAAGTTGATTGTTGCAGACTTGACCGACTTGGCACGTTTTGAGTCTTTATTGCAGGAACACAAGCCGCGAAGTGTTCTTATGGAAACTCTGTCCAATCCTCTATTGAAGGTTTTGGATTTGCCCCGCATAGAGAAACTGGTACACCAGGCCGGATCCCAGCTTATTGTCGACAACACTTTTACCACACCTTTAATGATGCAGCCTCTGGAATTGGGGGCAGATATAGTGGTACACAGTGCAACCAAATATTTCGCAGGTCACGGAGATGCTATGGGCGGTGTTGTCTTGGCATCAAACCACTATCATGACAGGCTTGTGCAATATGTCAAATTGCGAGGGGCCGTATTGGGAGTGTTTGAGGCTTGGCTGATCCACCGCGGTCTGAGAACTTTGGGGGTTCGGTTTGAAAGGCAGTGTCAGAATGCCGCTCAAATAGCTCAATCATTGTTGGACGCGCAAGTGTTTTCCCGCGTGTTCTATCCCTTGCTGCCGAATCATCCCACTTACTCCACGGCCAAGCACTTATTGCCACCGACATTAGGCGGAGGTGTGGTAACACTGGATTTAGGGGGAAGCAAGGATACGGTATTTCGCTTCTTGAATGAGTTGAAGCTGGTCGCTTCAGCCACGACCGTGGGAGATATCTACACGCTTTGTCTTTATCCGGTAGTAGCGTCACATCGCAATCAAACTCCTAAAGAGCGGGACGCAATGGGTATTACCGACAGCATGGTGCGCGTGTCGGTGGGATTGGAAGATCCGGAGGATGTGGTCAGAGACATCATTCAGGCAGCCAAAAGTGCCCAGCAACGAGACGACTCAGTAATCATGCAACAAGACTAGGCGAAGAATCCGCCTAGTCTTGTTCTATCTCGACGAAAATGTCGGGACCTTCGGTTTTGACATGATAGACCCGGATTGGAGCATGCGCGGGAAAGTGTCGAGCCTCGCCACTCCGAACATCGAATTGTCCTCCGTGACGGGGGCAATGAATGACGAACCCCTTGAGATCTCCTTCGGACAAGGACGCCTCGGCATGAGAACAGAGATCATCGGTGGCATAATACTGGTCTTTAACCCGATATAAGGCGACATCCTCATCATCTACCGTTACCAACAGTGGATTGTGCTCTTTCAGTTCATCCACGGAAGCAACCCGAACCCATTTTGCCAATTAGCCAATGGCTCCTTCCATCTCAAACTTGATGAGGCGGTTCATTTCCACAGCAAATTCCATCGGCAACTCACGGGTAAAGGGTTCGATGAAGCCCAAGATGATGAGTCGTGTGGCTTCCTCTTCGTTTAAACCTCGCGCTTGCAGGTAGAAGAGCTGTTCCTCGCTGACTTTGGTGACCGTTGCCTCATGCTCCATTTGGGCCTGACTGGTTTCGACTTCGCTATAGGGCAAGGTGTCGTTAATTGACGTATCATCCATCAATAATGTGTCGCACTTGACGTTAGATTTGGCGCTAATGGCCGACTTATCAAAATGCACCAAACCGCGATAGGTGGTTTTGCCTCCATGTTGGCTAATGGATTTGGAGACAATAGTTGACGTGGTATTGGGAGCCAGGTGAATCATTTTGGCACCTGTGTCCTGATGCTGATTGCGTCCGGCAACGGCAATGGAGAGTACGCTTCCTTTGGCTCCCTCGCCCATGAGATAAACGGAAGGATACTTCATGGTCGCTTTGGAACCGATATTGCCATCCACCCATTCCATGGTGGCATTCTTGTGGGCAACTGCTCGTTTGGTAACCAAGTTGTAAACGTTGGAAGCCCAATTTTGCACCGTCGTGTAACGCATACGGGCATTGTCCTTAACAATAATTTCCACAACGGCGGAATGTAATGACTCAGAGTTGTAACTGGGTGCCGTACACCCTTCGACATAATGTCCAAAAGAATCATCTTCGGCAATGATTAAGGTACGCTCAAATTGTCCCATGTTCTCGGAATTAATCCTGAAGTAGGCTTGTAACGGGATGTCGGTTTTGACTCCCTTCGGAATATATACAAAGGATCCTCCGGACCACACGGCAGAATTCAACGCCGCAAACTTGTTGTCTTCGGGAGGAATTATCGTTCCGAAATACTCACGCAGTAATTCGGGATATTCACGCAGAGCGGAGTCGGTATCCAGAAAGATAATGCCCTTTTCTTCCAAATCCTTACGAATAGAGTGGTAAACCACTTCTGACTCATATTGAGCCGAGACGCCTGCCAGGAATTTTCTTTCGGCTTCGGGGATTCCCAAACGTTCGAAGGTATCCTTAATGGCTTGAGGCACATCGTCCCAGGTGCGCCCTTGATTTTCCGAAGGTTTCACGTAGTAAATAATGTCATCAAAATTCAGTTGATGCAGATCGGCGCCCCAATTTGGCATGGGTTTCTGGAAGAATACGTCGAGAGCATGCAAGCGAAAGTCCAGCATCCACTTGGGCTCTTGCTTTATTTTGGAAATTTCCTCGACAGTCTCCCGCTGCAGTCCGCGTTGGAATTTCAAAATTCCTACGTCACCATCGTTAAATCCGTATTGATAGTCTTCGTTGATCATTGTTGACTTACTGGCCATTAAAGTCCCTCCTTGCTGAACTTCCAAGCTTATAGTCGTCGTACTCCGTTTTCCGGTCCCTACTCGTCGGAGGACTCGGTCATCGCTTTCTCGAAGGCATTATGTGCTAATGTTGCACATTTTACACGGCTGGGAAATTGAGACACGCCGTGCAGCGCTTCCAAATCGCCTAAAGGAACGGACGATTGTCCTCCTGTAATGAAGGTCTTGAAATTCGATGTCAGGGCCATGGCCTCGTCTAAAGTTTTCCCTTTCACGGCTTCTGTCAACATAGACGCCGAGGCCATGCTGATTGAGCATCCTTGTCCGCTGAAACGGATGTCATGGATTTTGCCCTCATGCAGGGTCACTTCCAACTGAATTTGGTCACCGCAGGTCGGATTTAGCAATCCGGCACTTTTGGTGGGATGGTCCAAATGTCCGTAATTTCGCGGCGACTGGTTATGGTCTAAGATCGTTTCACGGTAAATATCATCAAGATTCATCGCTTAAAGTACCTCTTTGTCGCCTCAATGGCGTCCACCAAAGTCTCAATGTCCTGGGCACTGTTATACAAATAGAAGCTGGCACGTGCCGTAGAACCTACGTCCAACCAATGCATCAAGGGTTGAGCGCAGTGATGACCGGCACGAATGGCGATGCCGCGGGCATCAAACACCTGTGATACGTCATGAGGGTGGATTCCTGAAAGATTAAACGCCACGACACTGGTTCGGGGATAGGGAGGACCATAGACCGTGACTCCGGAAATGTTGGCCAGTCTTCGGTAGGCTTCTTCCGCCAGTTCCCGGCTGTGTTCTTCGACACGGGACATGCCGATGGAATTCAGATAGTCGACGGCAGCCCCTAAGCCAATGGCTCCGGCAATATGAGGAGTTCCTCCTTCAAATTTTGCGGGGAGTTCGGCCCATGTGGCATCTTCCCGATCTACATAGGCGATCATTTCCCCTCCGAAGATCACCGGATCGGCTGCTTCCAACAAGGCTTCCTTGCCCCACAAAATGCCGATACCGGTGGGTCCCAACATTTTGTGGCCGGAAAAAGCGAGAAAATCAATACCCCAGTTTTGGACATCCGTGGGTTGGTGAGGAACCGACTGAGCGCCGTCAACAACCATAATGGCGCCGACCTCATGGGCCAATTTAGCTACTGCCGCTATGGGATTGATCGTGCCTAAAACGTTAGATACTGCGGACAATGTCACAATTCGAGTTCGACCGGTAATTTGCTGTTTCACGGCATCGACACTAACAGTTCCGTCCCTGTTCAGATCAATATACCGTAAAGAGGCTTTCGTGCGCTTGGCCAACTGCTGCCATGGAATAAGATTGGAATGGTGTTCCATGGGGGAGAGCACTATTTCGTCTCCCGCTTCCAAAAACTTATCGCCCCAGGCCCTGGCAACAGTATTGAGACTTTCCGTCGTCCCCCGAGTAAATATCACCTCCCGGGAAGAATTGGCGTGTATGAAGCGCGCAATCTTTTCCCGAGCCTCTTCCATTGCCACGGTAGATTCTTCCGCCAAAGTGTGAACACTCCGCAAGACATTAGCATTGGAGGTTTCGTAATATTCCCTGACGCGGTCAATGACAATTGAGGGCTTTTGTGAGGTTGCGGCGGAATCCAGGTAGGTCAGCCGATGTCCATTGACCTGCCGTTTCAAGATCGGAAAATCCCCTGCGATATCAACCAATGACGTAATCATGCCTTTAACTTCCTTTCTACGGAGTCCCATACCGAATTACGGAGAATGAGTCCGGGAATGGCATCAACCACCGGTGCCAGAAAGCCGTGAACATAAAGTCGTATGGCTTCCTCTTGGGACAGTGCACGTGCCATCAGGTAAAACAGGGATAGAGGATCGATTGGCCCGGCACTGGCGGAGTGGGCGGCGAAGACATCATTATCATTGATCAACAAGGAAGGCACAGCATCCGCCCGAGATTCATCCGAGAGCATCAGGGTTTGTTCTTTTTGCCGGCCGTCGGAGCGAACGGCACCGTGTTCAATATCGGTTATTCCGTGAAATGCGCTACGACTTTTGTCTTTCATCACGCCTTTGGCCACTATCCGGCTGGTGGTGTAAGGAGCTTTGTGGATGATTTCGGTGTCGTAGTCCTGCCGTTGTTTTCCGGAACCAAAGAAAACCATGGTGTGGTTGGCTTGTGCACCGGATTCCTGAAGACGGGTATGATCGCGCGCCACGGTGGTATGGCCCCCAAACTCGCCGATGCTCCAGTCCACACTGGCATCTTTGGCGACGCCTGCAGAGCGGGTCACAAAGACTTCGGCGTGGTCCGAAAGGTCTTGGACAGATCCATAATGTATCCGCGACCCCTCCTGTGCCGCAATTTCGACCACATTTGCAAACAGGGATTGTCCTTCAAAGTCGTTCGAAATGTACCGTTCAACAATGGTAATGCGGCTGTTGACCCCCGCCAGGATCAAGGTGCGCGGAAATAAACTCGTCACTTCATTATCAAAATGGCCATAGTGAAGGATCAGTAAAGGATCGCTGATATCGGCTCCGTCAGGAACTCTAACGAACAGTCCCTGATCCCATAATCCCGAATTGAGAGCCTCGGCTTTGTTTAATGGTGCAGGGACGATTTGGCCGAGCCACTTCTTTACCTCGACTTCATATTGAGCAGCGGCCCGGCGTAAGCTTAAGACGACGAGTCCTTTTTCCCGGGCGTCAGCACTCACTTCTTGTTCCACCATTCGGTCATTCGCGAAAACCACGTGAAGGGGTGTTTCAATAGAATGCAAGTCTCGCAGCGGTACCCTGGCCTCGGAAAATTCTTCGGTTAAAGGTATTTGATCGAGTTGGCGTGCCTTGAGGGCCGTTTTTTGTCGTTTGGGCCAGGCATATTCCGCAAGATTTTCCAAAAAGGACAGGCGCCGGTTGCGAAGCCATTCAGGCTCCTCTTGCCGGTCTAAGGTGAGAGAACGAAGATTCTCGAGCCATTTCACATCGGTCGACATAGTCAATGGGAGCCTCCTTACTGGATTTGATTAAGTAATTCGTTTCGAACCCATTCATAGCCTTTGGCTTCCAGTTCTTCTGCCAACCGAAAATCGCCGGATTTAACGATGCGTCCATCAATCATAATATGAACCACGTCGGGTTTTAAATAGGAGAGAATTCGTTGATAATGCGTAATTAACAAGACTCCGAACTCGGGGCTGCTTAAGGACTGAACGCCCTTGGCCACCACTTTTATAGCGTCAATGTCGAGTCCCGAGTCAATTTCATCAAGAATGGCGATACGGGGTTCCAACATGAGCATTTGCAGAATTTCATTGCGCTTTTTTTCTCCGCCGGAAAACCCTTCATTAACATAGCGATTGGCGAATTTCGGGTCCATGTCTAAATAGCGCATCTGCTCATCCAATTTATCACGGAATTCTTTTAAAGAAATCTGGTTGCCTTCACCTCGCTTGGCATTGATGGCGGTGCGCAGAAAGTTCGCCGTGCTTACGCCAGATATTTCACTCGGATATTGCATGGCCAGAAACAAACCCGCTTTTGCCCGTGCATCTGTTTTCATTTTCAATACGTCCTGGCCATCCAATAACACCTCTCCTTGTGTTACCTGGTAACGGGGATGTCCCAGCAAAGTTTGAGCCAAAGACGTTTTGCCGGTTCCGTTTGGACCCATAACGGCGTGAATTTCACCACCTTTAACTGTCAGGTTAACACCTTTCAGAATGGGTTTATCATCAATATTCACGTGCAGATCCTTGATTTCGAGAACTGGTGCTGGCATGAGACCCCTCCTGCTTCATTTCCGAGTAACTTACTCAGTATTTATAATCAGTGTATTCCACTTGTTGTAAAAGTCAACAGGTCACCTAGTTTTTCCGATTTAACATGGCTCTTTGGGATGATGGGCAGCGGCAGATATACACGAGGTTGCTGTTGAGAGTAAATGCACAATACTTGGGCACAATGGAGGAAATCAACAAGAGATCACAGTGGAATGGTTGCCGGGCCATGGTATACTAAATGATGGGTGGAGGAAGGGAGCGGCCTATGGAATGATTAAATTATTTCAGCCTCGTCTTTTTCTGGCCTCTATATTTGATTTGGACTTACAGCGCTTGCATGCTCGGGGAGTACAAGGCTTGATAATGGACTTGGACAACACCTTGGTTGGATGGAATCGTCCCGAATTAAGTCATGAACTCAAAGTGTGGTTTCAGAGCGTGCGTGATACCGGATTTAAGATGTGTATAGTATCCAATAATTTAACCGAGCGCGTCGATCAGTTTGCCGAAAAGGTGGGAGTCATGGCTATTCCCAGGGCCGCGAAGCCGCGTCGTCGTTCATTTCGAACAGCAATGCGGCGAATGGGGACAACCAACCACAATACTGCAGTCATTGGCGATCAAGTATTTACGGATATTTTGGGAGGAAATCGCCTTCGGTTATTCACGATTTTGGTGCATCCCATCGATGCTCAAGAGTATTGGACGACCCAGTTGGTGCGGCGTGTGGAGCGCTACGTCGTCAAAAGGCCACATCTTCCCCAAGGTTTTTCTCAATAAGACACCGCTCGACACATTTCTTAGTATCCTCCGGCTAGGATTATCCTAAGCGGGGAGGGAAACTGAGTATGGAATATGTGGTGGGTACTGTCTTACGAAACAGTGAATTAGAAGAAATCGTTCGACTTTTGTTGAAACCTTACCAAATTCGGACGCTGACGATTACAGAACTGGCGCGGGAAGATAAGAACAAGATAATCCGCTGTCTTATCATAGACTGGTTGCAATGTACGCCCAGGGAGCGGCGCATGATCCTAAGAGGGGAACAGATGACAACTCTGATGATCATAGATTTATCGGGAACTTTGCACCGTGGGTTGGCCCGCCGCATTTTTCGGGCCCCTTTTTCATGGCAAATCGTGGTGAATGAAGTACTTTTTACCTTGGGCTTAGATCAACCCAAAGAGTATGCGGGATATTTGGCCAGGGTTTAATAATCTTGAGTTGCCGGCTGTGTGGAAGATCCGCTCTGGGTTGATCACAAGGTTTTGGGGACGAGGGAACTCCATCGAGATTCCAACTTTGGATATAAGTGGGACGTCTACGTAAGACGCCCTGTGCATCGCGTAACGCTGAGGCAAGCGGCACAGTTGAACCCTTCAAACCAAAGAAAGGAGAAGCGGCTTCTTCTCCGGTGCAAAGGGGCCGGAGTGTCCACCGCCAATTTTGTGATGGATTTGTTTGCAGTATTTGGTGATCCAATAGATCATTCTCTTTCCCCCCGGATGCATAATGCAGCTTTTCAAGCTGTGGGGCGACGGGCTTCATACGTTCCTGTTCAGTGTCCACCCGAGGTTTTTTGGGATCGCCTTGATGCCTTTCGCCGTTTAAATGGGCGGGGAGTGAATTTGACACGTCCCTTGAAAGAACTGGTGGTGCCCAAATTGAAGGCCGGGTCAATATGGGTGGACAAAACCCAGGCAGCCAATGCCCTCGTTTGGGATCAAGGGGGATGGATCGGGGATAATACCGATGTTCAGGCACTAATATCGCGAATTCCTACAACCTTCCACAATCATTTTGGGGGGACGGCTTGGGTTTTGGGCCAGGGGGGAGTTGCCCGATCCACTATCGTAGCTTTGCAAACCCAGGGCTATGAGGTCGTGGTCTTCGGGCGACACCGAGCCCCAGGTTTAAAGCATGTAGACTGGGTGCAGTGGGATTATTCTCGGTTGGAGCATCCACGCTGCGATATTTTTGTCAATGCCACCCCTCTTGGCCAAATGGGAGAAGCCCCATGGTTGGTTTCTCCGGTGTTTGATGCAGCCACCTTGGTTGTCGATTGGGTGTATCGTCCCAACGACACTCCCTTGATTCGCATGGCGAATCAAGCCGGATGCGCCGTAGTGGATGGATTAACGCTTCTTATTGATCAAGCCGCATTGTCATGGCATCTATGGTTTGACCTGGCGGGTCCGCGTGATATTATGGCCGATGCACTTCGGGACTTCTCTCAATGAACAGCGTTCTCTTAAATTTCTGGGTCGCTTTGATCTGTGGTGCTGTCATCACTGCTTTGGCATCATATTGGGGGCTGAGTGGGGCAGTTTCCTGGAAGACCCGATTAAGTATCCTGAGCGTGATCGTCGTGTTGGCCGTAGGCTCTGCCTGGTATGATGGGCATTGGCTGTGGACGGCCGATATTTATCTGGGAATTTGGACCGTGGTGGCGTATGTGGACTGGAAAGAGCAAATTATCCCGAATAGGTGGGTGATTGCCACGGTTATTTGGGGACTTTTGTCGACACCTTGGTCTACCAAGCTCATAGTTCAACACGGATTCACGGCTCTTGGCCTATTTATTTTTTATCTGGTAGTTTATATCATCACTCGGGGAGGATTAGGTTTGGGCGACGTGAAATTCGGTGCCGCCGAAGGCCTGGTGTTGGGATGGCCGCAAGGATTGATGGCATCGGTCATTGGTCTTTGGACGGCAGGGATTTATTCATTGATTTTGCTTGTGGTTTTCCGTCGTTCCCGTTCCGAAGCCATTGCACTGGGGCCCTTTTTGGTTCTGGGGGCATTTAGCGGTTTGCTGGGGATTTTTGCAGGCAGCCTGAGATAATTTAACCTTAAGGTAAAAATTTCTCTGGATTCGCATAAGAAATGCCCTTACGATTGTAATGATGGATGAAAGGATGGCTGAGAATGGGCCTGTGGCGTTTTATGACAGCCGGTGAATCGCATGGACCGGGGCTTGTGGGAATTGTCGAGGGGGTTCCGGCTCAAATTCCATTAAGCGCGGAATTCATCAACGAGGATTTATCGCGGCGTCAGAAGGGTTATGGACGTGGGGGACGCATGACCATTGAAAAGGACCAAGTGGAGTTCTTCGGAGGGGTGCGTCACGGTAAAACATTGGGCAGCCCAGTGGCTCTTTTAGTGAAAAACCGCGACTTTGCCAATTGGCAGGAGTCGATGGCACCGGGAAAGGGACAAGCGGATCGTATCGTCACTCGTCCCAGGCCCGGACACGCGGATTTGGTAGGGGGGATAAAGTACGGACACCGCGATTTGCGCAATGTGCTGGAAAGAGCCTCTGCCCGTGAAACGACGATGCGCGTGGCATTGGGGGCCGTGGCCCGCAGCTTTCTCCGTGAGCTCGGAATTGAAGTGAGAGGTCACGTCTTGAGTATCGGCGATGTTCATGCTCCTTACCGGGATTATACGCTTGAGGATCTGCTGTCTTCAGAGAATTCTTCGGTGCGGGTTGTAGATCCCTCCGTAGAAAAAGCTATGACCGAAGCGATAGACCAGGCCAAAGAGAAGGGGGATACCCTCGGCGGAATTTTTGAAATTCGGGCATTTAACCTGCCCGTTGGCTTGGGCAGCTATGTGCAATTCTATCGCCGCCTCGAAGGACAATTGGCTCAGGCCTTGCTGAGCATTCCCGCCATGAAGGCCGTAGAGGTGGGAACAGGAATGGCACAAGCGGAAGTTCCGGGATCTCAGGTTCATGATGCCATTTGGTGGGACAAGGAGCAGGGGTTCAGTCGTTTGACCAACCGTGCCGGGGGAATTGAGGGAGGAATTAGCACAGGTATGCCGGTTGCGGTACGGGTGGCGATGAAACCTTTGTCCACTCTGTTGTCTCCTCTCGGATCTTTTGATATCGAGAGCAAGGAACCATTTTTGGCCCAAGTGGAGCGATCGGATGTTACCGCCGTGCCCCCAGCGGTCGTGATCGGGGAAGCCATGGTTATGCATGTTCTGGCTGACGCGGTAACAGAAAAGTTTGGAGGGGATAGCCTGCCTGAAATTCTCGAACGAGTCGAGTACTGGAAACGATATGTTAAGGAATATTAATGGCCATGTCTTGTTGACAGGCATGATGGGAAGCGGTAAGTCCACAGTGGGACCCAAATTGGCAGAAGCTTTGCACCGTCCCTTTTACGACTTGGACGAGGAGATTGTTTCGACTGTGACATTGTCTATCCCTGAAATTTTCGAGCGGTATGGCGAAGCCAGGTTTCGTGAATGGGAATCGGGGAAGCTGAGCCAGATCTTGTCTCAATCCACATCCGTCGTAATAGCTTTGGGCGGAGGAAGTCTCGGGCAGGAAAAAGTCTTGTCCTTAATTCAAGATTATTGTGTTATTTGGCTGGATTGCCCTACCGAGACCCTGTGGCAGCGGGTCGGTGACAGCACCAGACCTTTGGTACAAAAAGGGCTCGAAGCCTTTCGCCAAATGCATCTGGAACGGAGGGCGGCTTACGCCCAGGCCGCGACCTGGCAGGTGGATTCGGCCCAAGATCCTGATGTTATTGTTTGTACGATTATGCAGAGGCTGGGGGCAAATGGGGATGAATACCGAAATTTTAATTGAGTCCCATAATTCACAAGCATCACGGGTTATAATTGGCCACCATGTTTTGGAAGACTGGCCCTGGTCAAGCTGGTTGGCACATGACGGTGGTGTGCTCGTGGTTGTCGATCCTCAAGTGCAACCGCAAATGGAGGCTCTCTTTCATGAACTTCGCACGGAAAAGAAATTTGTGACGGTTTTGACCAGGACCATTTCAGAACATGATAAAACGTTAGAGACGGTGGCGGGATTGTACCAAGACTTCGGAGAAAATCGAGTCACCCGCGACACCCTGATAATGGCAGTGGGGGGCGGTGTTCTTACGGATGTAACGGGATATGCCGCCGCAACCTATTTACGCGGGCTGCGGTGGGCGGCCGTACCCACGACCCTGCTTGCCCAAGTCGATGCGGCCATTGGGGGTAAGGTGGCCGTGAATACCCATTTCGGCAAGAATTTGGTGGGTGCTTTTCATTTGCCGGCCATCGTGGCCATTGATACGAAACTTTTGACTTCGTTGCCTTTAAGAGAATGGCGTGCGGGACTGGGTGAGGTGATCAAATCGGCACTGATAGCCGGAGGAACTTTATATGACCGAGTAAAACAGAGTCAGGAGCCTTTAGGGGAAATGACTCCCGGTTGGGCTCATATCATTGCCGAGACGGCCCAGCTTAAAGCCGAGATTGTGCAAGCGGATCTTTACGAAAAAGATCAGCGAATGTTTTTAAATTTCGGACATACGGCTGCACATGCGCTCGAAAATTATTTTGGATATGGCACACTGTCACATGGAGAAGCTGTGGGCTTGGGTTGCCTGGTGGCTTTATATCTCTCGGAAAGGTTGCTTGGCCTTAATGACACCGTCCGTGCGGAACTGAAAACATGGCTCATGAGGTGGGGGTTACCGACTGTCGCGAACCAGTTTGATCCCGCGTCTCTCATGAACATAATGCTTCAGGACAAAAAGGCTCGGAGCTATGGACTGCAATGGGTGTTGTTAGAGGAAATAGGGAAGCCGAGGGTGATTAGAGAAATCGATCCGAATCTGGTCATGATGGCCCTTGGGTCCCTCGGCCTCAGGGCGTGAAAAGAGGGATGTCTCGCGAAGCCTCTTTGATGCGAGATTTAATCCTTTGTCGGATTGCAGTGTCCCTAGGCTCACGGTATCATCAGAAGAGGGACTCACGAAAATCACGATCATAAAGACAGGACTGGATCGGTGGTACATACTTCTCTTCAAAGAGGGGAATCGATTGAAGACAACACCGCTTACAACATGGCACCGTCAACATCATGCCAAAATGACGGAATTTGGTGGTTATGAGATGCCTGTGGAATATACGGGTATCATAGAGGAACACGAGCAAGTCAGGAATGCGGTCGGGATGTTTGACGTGTCTCATATGGGAGAATTCACATTTCAGGGTACAGATGCTCCACAATTTCTGGACAATTTGGTAACCAATCTTCCCTCCAAACTGCAAGTCGGGCAGGCTCTTTATACACCGATGTGTTATCCTCACGGGGGCACCATAGATGATCTCTTAATATATCGCATGCAACCGGATAAATTTCTCATGGTGGTTAATGCGGCAAATCGGGAGAAAGACTGGAATTGGATTACCCTTCAGGCCAGGCCCTTCGCGCATGTGGAAGTCCTAGATATTTCGGATAATATCGCACTTATCGCAGTCCAAGGTCCTCTGGCTAAGAATGTCATTCAATCCTTGACGGCTGCGTCAGCGAATGAACTCGCTTATTATCATGCCGTATTTGATGTTTTGGTGAGAGGGACGACAGCCCATCTGTCACGGACGGGTTATACCGGAGAAGACGGATTCGAGTTATATGTTGCGGTGGATAAGTCTCTTCTGTTGTGGGAAGCCTTGGACGAACTGGGGGTTAAACCCGCCGGTTTAGGTGCTCGCGACACCTTGCGTCTCGAATCCCGCTTTCCTCTTTACGGACATGAACTGGATGAGACGATCTCACCCTTAGAAGCAGGGCTAGGCATGTTTGTGAAATTTGACGACCATGAATTTGTTGGACGTGAGGCATTGTGGACACAGAAGACGAACGGATTGAAAAGAAAAAGCGTGGGATTAACATTGGATGGCGGTATAGCCCGCCCGGGGTATCCCGTTCACAATGAAGAAAACCATCGTGTGGGAATCGTGACTTCCGGAAGTTATTCACCGACGTTAAAACATCCTATTGCCTTAGCTTTGGTGGATATTGCCGAGGCCAAAATTGGTACCAGCTTAAAGGTTATGGTTCGAAACCGGGCCGTTGCGGCAACAATTGTCAAGACCCCATTTTACCGCCGCCCTTCCAATTGAGGGGTGATGAAATGCCCCGGTGGATCTTTATTTGGAAATAGGATAGGAGGACACACATGAACATTCCCGAAAACTTGAAATATACCCGAGATCATGAGTGGATTGCCGACGACGGAAGGGTCGGCGTGACCGATTATGCGCAGGAGTCTTTGGGAGATGTAGTTTTTGTGGAACTTCCCGAAGTGGGCCGCGAAATAAAAATCGGAGAAGCTTTTGGGGTGGTGGAATCGGTCAAATCTGTATCCGATTTATACAGCCCTGTTGAGGGGACGGTCAAGGCGGTTAATGAAAATCTCAAAGACACCCCGGAATTGATCAATCAAGATCCCTATACACGAGGATGGATCATACAGGTGGACGTAAAAAATCTCGGCACGGATTTGTTGGATGCCAAGAGTTATCAGCAGCAAGTCGAAGGAGAATAAATTCATTGCGGTACATACCTCACACCGGCGAGGACAAACGCGCCATGCTAGAGACTCTGGGATATACCTCAGTCGATGAACTCTTCGCCGACATTCCTCGGCCGGCACGTCTCGAAAGTTTGCTGGATTTGCCGCCCGCATTGTCCGAGTTGGAATTGCAGGAACACATGGCGGAGTTAGCGGAAAATGATCAAGACAGCCGCCGTCTTGTGTCTTTTTTGGGAGCGGGTTTTTATGACCGGTTTATACCGGCCGCCATTGTCCAAATAGTGGAGCGGGGAGAATTTCTTACCGCCTATACCCCTTACCAAGCCGAACTGTCACAAGGAACACTGGCCGCGATTTTTGAGTTTCAGACAATGATTGCGGGTTTATGCGGTATGTATGCGGCTCAGGCATCAATGTATGACGGAGCGTCGGCCGTGGGTGAAGCCGCTCTTTTAGCTCTTGGGCAAACCGGTCGTGCGCATCTGGTGGTATCGCGCTATCTTCATCCCGACAGTCTCGGCGTCGTCGGCACCTATGCTCATGCCCACGGCGCCGGCGTCAGTGTCGTGGACAGTGTCGAGGATTTAGAAAAAGTGTTGAGCACACAAGAAACGGCCGGGGTCATTTGGCAATATCCGGACATTATGGGAAGTTTCACTTCTTTACCGGATGCTATTAACGTGGCGCATCGGTTTGGAGCTCTAGCCATCGTTTCGTCCGATCCGGTGGCATTGTCCATACTTAAGCCTCCGGGCGAATGGGAAGCCGACATTGTGGTCGGAGAGGGCCAACCCTTGGGCAATCATCTGAACTATGGAGGGCCGACATTCGGTTTTTTTGCGGTGACGGAACAATTGGTGCGAAAGTTACCGGGACGGTTGGTTGGCCAAAGTTATGACCACCTAGGCCATAGAGGATTTGTCTTGACCTTGCAGGCCAGGGAGCAACATATTCGCCGAGAACGGGCCACCTCTAATATTTGTTCGAATCATTCCCTCAATGCGTTGCAAGCCACCATTTATATGGCTCTTTTAGGACCGGGTGGCTTAAAGCACGTTGCCGGACTGTCCATGGCGAAAGCCCATTATCTGGCTCAAGCCCTGGCCGAAGCAGGATGTTTGCGGGTCGATTCCTCCGATCCGTTTTTATACGAATTTGTGGTAAAAGTGCCCGGATCCGTCGCTGCGCTGAACCGTTATTTGCTGTCAAAGAAAATTCTGGGCGGTATGGACATGGGGCAATGGGACAAGAAGTTTGAAGGGTTGTGGCAGATTGCCGTGACAGAGAAGCGCTCGCGTGCACAATTGGACCAGTTCGTCGGGGAGGTGAAAGCATGGATGTCCCGGTGATTTTTGAAAGATCGGTTCCGGGTCGGCGAGGCATCCGCTTGCCGGAGTGTGATGTTCCGGAATTGACCGCGGAAGAAGTCTTGGGCAAGGAGTTTACTAGGAAATCGGATCTCCATTTACCCGAGGTCTCGGAAGTTGACGTTGTGCGCCATTACACCTCCTTATCTACACTAAATTACGGTGTCGACACCGGCTTTTATCCGCTGGGTTCCTGCACAATGAAGTATAACCCGAGAGTCAATGAAACGGTGGCGCTCTTTCCCGGCTTTGCGGATATTCATCCTTTGCAGCCACCCCCAACGGTTCAGGGTATGTTAACCTTGATGCACTCTTTGGAAGCGGCTTTGGCGGAGATTTCCGGAATGGACGCCATAAGTTTGCAACCGGCGGCGGGTGCCCACGGGGAGTTGACGGGAATATTAATTATCCGGGCCTATCTGGAGGCACAGGGACAAAAGCGAACCACCATACTGATACCCGACTCGGCTCACGGGACCAATCCGGCCACTGCGAGTATGGCCGGCTTCCAAGTTAAGGTGGTGCCTTCCGGACCGCGAGGCGGGGTGGATGTTCAGAAATTGCGAGAAGCGGTCAATGAACAGACTGCCGGTCTGATGCTGACAAATCCCAACACTTTGGGGCTGTTTGAGGAAGATATCTTGGAAATTGCGGATATCGTTCATCAGGCCGGGGGATTGCTCTATTATGACGGGGCAAACATGAATGCCATCATGGGCAAAGCTCGGCCGGGCGACATGGGTTTTGACGTAGTGCATTTGAATTTACACAAGACATTTTCTACGCCTCACGGCGGAGGGGGACCGGGAGCGGGCCCCGTCGGTGTCAAGAAGAAATTGGAGCCTTTTCTTCCCTTGCCTCGTCTTGTCAATAAGGAAGATCAGTGGTCTTGGGACTATGATCGCCCGCAATCTATCGGTAAAATGCGATCTTTCTACGGTAATCCCGGAGTTCTGGTACGAGCCTATGCCTACCTTCGAAGTCATGGAGCCCAGGGCTTACAAGAAGTGGCGGAAGTAGCCGTGTTAAATGCGAACTACCTTTTGCACTTGTTGAAGGAGCGGTACCATACTCCATACGACCGTGTGGTTAAACATGAATTCGTCTTATCGTTAAGTGCTCAAAAAAAACGGGGAGCCAAAGCCTTGGATGTGGCGAAACGACTGATCGATTACGGCGTGTATCCGCCTACCGTGTACTTTCCCTTGGTGGTCGAAGAGGCTTTCATGGTGGAACCTACGGAAACCGAAAGCAAAGAATCCCTTGATTCGTTTGCCCGATCCATGCTTGAAGTTGATGACGAAATTGATGACAATTCCCAGTTATTGCATGATGCTCCCCATCACACCATAGTGGGCCGTCTTGATGAAGCTCAAGCGGCTCGGCACCCGATTTTAACGTTTTTCCAAAAAAAATCCTGAGGATCTTCTTACCGAATACCCAGGACGCAGAGGAGGATTTCCATGAGCCGGAGAGATTTGGAGGTATTAGCTCAAATTGACCCCGATGTTTACCAGGCCATTCTTGACGAAGAAGCGCGACAATCCGGCCATTTGGAGTTGATTGCCTCGGAGAATTGGACATCTAAGGCGGTAAGGCAAGCGGTAGGGTCGGTCATGACCGACAAATATGCGGAAGGGTATCCGGGTCACCGCTATTACGGCGGATGCGAATATATGGATGTCGTAGAGAGACTGGCCCAAGAGCGAGTCAAGAAATTATTCTCTGCGGACTATGCGAATGTTCAGCCCCATGCCGGAGCGCCGGCTAATATGGCGGTTTATTTCACCGCTTTGAAACCCGGGGACAAAATCTTAGGAATGAACTTGACTCACGGTGGGCATTTGACTCACGGCAGTCCGGTAAATTTTTCCGGGCGGCTCTATCAAGTTGAGAGCTACGGAGTCGATGCCGAAACGGAACGTCTGGACATGGACCGTGTGCGGCAAGTGGCCCGGTCCTATCACCCCGATATGATCGTTGCCGGGGCTTCAGCTTATCCTCGGGTTCTGGATTTCAAAGCGTTTCGCGAGATTGCCGACGAAGTCGGCGCTCTCTTAATGGTGGATATGGCGCATATTGCCGGATTGGTGGCGGCAGGACTTCACCCGACTCCCGTCGGATTTGCCGACTTTGTTACATCGACGACGCATAAGACTCTGCGCGGACCTCGCGGGGGGTTCATTTTATGTAACGAAGCGTGGGGAAAGAAAATCGACAAGACTGTTTTTCCCGGACTTCAGGGCGGACCTTTGATGAATCTCATTGCGGGTAAAGCAGTGGCCTTCAGGGAAGCCTTGACTCCGGAGTTTCGCCAATATCAGGCACAAGTCGTGGCTAACGCAAAAACTCTGGCGGAACAACTGACAGAACATGGGCTGCGGCTGGTTTCCGGTGGTACCGACAACCACCTTATGTTGCTTGACGTCAAACACAGCGGTATTACGGGCCTGGAAGCTCAAAACCGTTTGGCACAGGTGGGAATTACCGTAAACAAGAATACGATACCGTTTGAGACAGAGAAACCGACCGTTACATCGGGAATTCGCTTGGGAACCCCCCAGATTACTTCCAGAGGATTTGGGGAGGAAGAAGTCGGCATTGTGGCAGACATTATTGCGAAGACAATTACGGCTTCCTCGAACTTTGATCCCGCCCCTCTTAGACAGCGAGTTGAAAGTTTAGCTCATGACTTTCCCTTGCCGGGATTAGATTCGGTATGAAATGTGCTATCGTGAATGGGCCGAATTTAGGCACTCTGGGGCGCCGTCAGCCTCACATTTATGGCAATCGCAATTGGGAAGAGATCTATGATGCCCTTCAAGAGCGGTTTAAAGACTCTACCTTGGTGTATTTTCAGTCGAATCATGAAGGCGCGGTTATCGATTATATTGAAGATCTTAGTGGGCAAGGGGTCGAAGGACTGGTCATTAATCCGGGAGCATGGACTCATCAAAGTTATGCCATCCGAGACGCATTAGCCGCTCTTTCGATTCCTATCATCGAAGTACATATCAGCAATATTTACGCCCGGGAGGGTTTTCGTGCTCATTCCGTGATTGCACCCGTGGTTACCGCCCAAGTAAGTGGGTTTGGTGTTGATGGATACCGCCTGGCTCTCGCCTACTTGTGTGAAGCCCACCTTTAATCCACTTCGATTGGCAGGGATGTTGTGTGTCGCGTATTGAAGCAACATGGAAGGACTGTGGTCCTGAAATTGATGCGTTTCTCGTCTGTTCTCGAGAAAACCGGGTGTATTTAAGTAACTTCACAGGTTCGACGGGATGCTTATTAATAGACGGTGACAAGAGATTTCTTTTAACGGATTTTCGGTACACGGAGCAAGCTCGACGAGAAAGTCCACTGTTTGACATTATCCAATGCTCAAGAATCTATGAAGAGGTCGCCAAACTGGCTCTTAGCTGGGGATGGAAACGTATTGGATTCGAAGCGCAACATGTCAGCGTTCATGAATACCTCGGAGTTCTCAGACAATACCCTGATCTCCGGTGGGTGCCCTTAACGGGAATTGTTGAGAGAAAACGACAACTCAAGGACAATGGGGAAATCGAGAACCTTGGGCAAGCGGCAAAAATTGCCGAGCGGGCTTTGTCGTTAGTTTTGGATTGGTTGCGTCCGGGAGTTTCTGAGAGATCCTTTCAATTGGCTTTGGAACATGCCATGGAAAATGAGGGAGCCCAAGGGGTGTCTTTCCCCACTATTGTGGCCTCGGGCCCTCGTGGCTCTATGCCACATGCCAGACCGACCGATCGCTTGTTTGCAGAGGATGATTGGGTGACTATTGATTTTGGGGCAGTCTATGACGGATATCATTCCGATGAAACGGTGACGATACCGGTGACAAAAAAGGCCCGATCCGGGAAACTGCCGGTTATTTATGACATTGTATTGAAGGCTCAGAAAGCGGGCATTGAAGCACTTAAGCCGGGAGTGAGCGCCTCACAAGTTGATGAAAGCGTGCGTAGGGTTATTATAGAAGCGGGATTTGGTGAATATTTCGGACACGGAACCGGTCATGGTGTAGGACTGGAGGTTCATGAGGCTCCGTTATTAGGGCCCATGGCGCCCGGGGACATGATGATTGAACCGGGAATGGTTGTTACTATTGAACCGGGCATTTATTTGCCGGAAGTGGGGGGCGTGAGACTGGAAGACATGTTGCTGGTGACCAAAGAGGGGTGTACGCCACTGACTTCATGGGACAAATCAATGACCCGATAAAGGAGAATGCTCTGAAGTTTTAGTCGTGAGATGCCGACTAATTGGCTTACGGCACTGAGTGCAAATTATTTAACCCAGTAGACCCGTTGAAGGGCCGCCTCTTGAGATCTCGCGAGAGACGAGACCATGATCTATGAAGGGGATGGCGACCAATTAAGGGGTTAAAGAGAAATAAAGTCTATGGGAACCGCAATCAGAGATTCAGATGTGAGTTGGGATAGGAGTGATTTTAGCGGTGATTTCTTCTAACGATTTTCGCAATGGCGTCACAATCGAGTTAGACGGGGTTCTTTATCAGGTCATTGAGTTTCAGCATGTGAAACCCGGAAAGGGTTCGGCCTTTGTTCGCACTAAGCTGAAAAACTTGCAAACGGGCGGTGTCGTCGATCGCACCTTTAACGCTGGGGAAAGAGTGTCGGCGGCACGTGTTGAAAAACGCGAAATGCAGTTTTTATATAGTACCGGAGACGATTACACGTTTATGGACACGGAAACCTTTGAGCAATTGACCCTGCATAGCGCGGATATTGGTGAGGGTGTACGTTTTTTGAAAGAGAATATGACCTGTTACGTCATGCTGTACAAAAATACCAGTATCGGCGTGGATCTTCCCAACAGTGTGGATCTTCAGATTGTGGAAACGGAACCGGGATTTAAAGGGGACACCGCTGCCGGAGGTACTAAGCCGGCTAAATTGGAAACGGGTGCGGTGGTTAAAGTACCCTTATTTGTGGAACAAGGAGAAATGATTTCGGTGGATACACGAACGGGGCAGTACTTAGGTCGTGCTTAAACCACAGAGTTTAGACCTTTCAAAGGCTGGGAGTAATCCCAGTCTTTTTTTTACATGAAAATGTTCCGCTCCGGAGATAGTATCGAGTGTAAGGTCTAAGGAAGGTCTAAGGAGGAGGTGTGATCGGTGGCAGATCTTCGACGCAGAGTTTCACAGTTGGTCGGCTTGGCCGAGCGCTACGACGTGGGTTCTAAAAGTCGCGAAGGAAAAATTATTGAAGAGATGATTGGTGTGTTGAGAGATTTGGCGCTGGATGTGGAAGAAGTCGCCGTGAATCAAGCCGAAATCGAAGATTTTCTCGAGGAACTGGATGGGGATTTGCTTGATGTAGAAGAAGAAGTGTATCAGGACGATGATGACGATGATGAAGACGTTACGAACGACTTTGAGTGGGACGGGGACACTATATCGAGGGATGAGACGTTTATAAACGGTCGTGATGAAAAAAACCCTTCTTATATTGCCCTGGAATGTCCTGTGTGTCATCAGGAGTCGTCTTACAATCATAGACTTTTCAACCAAGATGGCATTCAGTTGTCCTGTCCTCATTGCGGCAATGTGATCTTTGACAGTGACGAAGATTTCATCATCATGGAAGAATCCGATGACGATGAAGACATGAGCAGATTTTATCGCTAGCATTCGTTTTTGCATTTGATAGCCACGAAGCCCGCAGCCAATAGGCCGTGGGCTTTTGAACTTTCCTTGGCATAACTTGTCTACGACTCCCATAAACATCAAACAACTGGAATTGAGATCCAGTGAATGAACAGGAGTGAGAGAACGATGGAACCTTGGATATATCTTCCTAACCCATGGAGGACCGCCGTTTTGGCGTTGCCTGATAAATTCCTGGATTGGTTGGAAGAAGTACGGTTTCGGCTGGATCGTCCTGTTTATTGCTATGGTACGACGGACACGGTACCCTTGCGTGTCGAAAATCAGTTGCGGAGGGTGCGGCAAAGCGATTTGGACCACATCATCGCTATTATCGCCGAACATTCTTTGTATGCCCGTACGCAGGAGTTGCGTCAAGGATTTCTGACATTGCCCGGAGGTCACCGTGTCGGAGTCGCCGGAAAAGCTGTATGGAAGGACAAAGACATCGTAACCATGACGGATATTTCCGGATTGAATTTTCGTCGTGCGCGCAATGTTGAGGGATCGGCGCAGGCACTGATAGAGATATTTCACGAGCAAGAGCTAGATCTGGGATCCATACTCGTCGCGGGTCCCCCGCGTAGCGGTAAAACCACCCTTTTGCGGGATTTGATTCGCTGGTTCAGCGAAAATGCAGAGCGCGTTACGGTGATTGACGAGCGGTCGGAATTGGCGGCGTACCATGGAGGGCACTATGGGTTTGATTTGGGTGTGCATATCGATGTTTTGGACGGGTGGTCCAAGGCGGACGGTATGAACTTGGCGACCCGAACCTTGGGCCCGGACCGGGTTGTCGTGGACGAACTGGGTGATGCAGAGGATTTTCCTGCGGTGAGCCATGCTCTACATACAGGGGTAAAAGTCGTTGCCAGTGTTCATGCCGGCACTTATGAACATGTGCGCCGCAAGGAGCAAGGGGGTTTATCTTTGCCGGATATTTTTGACTCGGTGGTGATTCTTAAAAATCTCGGACCCCCGGGAGTCATTCAAGAAATCTGGCATAACCGTCAAAGGGTTTGGCGAGATGCGTCATGAAAGTGATCGGTGCCTTGCTGGTGGTCTTGGCGGGATGGTGGTTGGGACGGTCATTGGCCGATCCTTATCGTCAGCGAATCAAATGTCTGGAGCAAGGCCTTGGCTTGCTCGATCAGTTGCGTTCGGAAATTGGCTGGCATCGACGTGTCCTCACCGAGGCTTTTTTACGGGCCAGCCTCTCCTATCCGGCCTACGGACCCATGGCGCAGTATTTGTCTCAGCAAATTATGGATCACGAGGACGATTTTCCGACGGCTTTTCATAACGCCCTCAATCGTGTTCCCGGTCTTTGGGACAAAGACCGGGAAATCTGGGGAAACTTGGCTCAGGTGATCGGGAAATCCTCGGTGGATTATGAACTCGACTATATGCAAGGGACTCATGAGGAATTGGCACGGCAACTTGTTGAAGCCAGGACGCAAGGATTAAAAACGGCACGGATGCTTGAAGTCTTAGTGTCTTTGACCGGTGTTGCCATCGTGGTCGTTCTTATCTGAGCAAATGGAGTGAAGATATGACGAGCAATATTGATTTAATCGTGCGCCTTGCAGGCATTGGCATTCTTGTGACGGTAGCATACAGCGTTTTGGAACGGCTGGACCGGAAGGAATGGGGACAACTGGTTGCATTGGCTGGTGTAGCCGTGGGATTTCTTTTGGTCCTCCGGGAAGTTCAGCAGCTCTTTAATACCGTACGTACCCTGTTTAACCTGTAAAAAGGAGAGGGAGCCGTTGCAAATCCTCCTCAAGCTGGTTGTCCTCGGCATTATCGGAACCGTTTTCTTGGTGATCATCCGAGAGGAACGCCGGGATATCGGGGTTATTTTGCGCCTGGGAATTGGAGTGGCCTTGCTTCTTTTGCTGCTCAACCCCTTATCCCATGTCTTGTCAGGTATTTTGCAAGTCGTGAACCAGGTTAAGATTAAAGGCTTGTATCTGGGATTACTGTTAAAGGTCATCGGAATTGCTTACCTGGCAACCTTTGCAGCCAATATTGCGAATGATTCGGGAGAAGCGGGAATCGGGTGGCGAATTGAAGTCGGCGCCAAGATCATCATTTTAGCCCTCGCTTTGCCTTTGGTCAGTGCAATTTTGCAAACGGTCTTGAAAATGATTCCTTCGTGAGGGGTGGAGGACATGCGCAAGGGCATTTGGGTCGTTATTTTGGCGATGGGAATCATTGGATGGTTTTCGCCGGGTGTCTTCGCTCAATCGGTTAATACCCTCGTAGCGCGCCAAGCCCAAAGTATCAACACCCAGTCCTTAGATCATCAAGTTTCGCAACTGGTCAACCCCTATCCTCAAATCCACGTGCCGACCGTCTCGGAAATTGTGTCAGCGCTTCTCCATCATAAGAATCCCTTTCCCTTAAATGCGTTGTTTTCTGCCATAGGGCAAGCCATTGGGGGGGACTTGGCCCAGGAAGGCCGGGTTTTGGGCGTCATCTTTCTCTTGTCGGTGTTGGCTGCGATTCTCTCCAGACTATCCGAATCGATTGATGCCTCGGGAAACCTGGCCGAATTGGCCCAAATGGCGATCGTCTCCGCGTTGATATTGATTGCTCTCCATTCCTTTGGTGTGGCGTTATCGATGGTGCATCATCTGTTGGGTGATTTGGTGCATCTGATGCAATCCATCATTCCGCTCCTGGTTGTGCTCATGGCAGGAAGTGGCGAAGTGGCATCGGCTGGAATTTTTCACCCCATTATGATGTTGACGGTCAATATGGTTGCTGTTCTGACACGGTCCTGGGTTCTGCCCTTGGTTCTCTTGGCGACCATTATTGATTTGGTAGGGCACTGGCTTCCTCATTTTTCCCTCAAGAACTTGGCTTTGCTGCTCAGACAGACCGGTCTGACCTTATTGGGTGGATTAATGACATTGTTTTTGGGGGTGATGGCGGTGGAGGGATCTGCCGGTTCTGTTGCCGACGGGGTGAGTTTGCGCACAGGAAAATTTTTGGCTAATACCTTTGTGCCGGTGGTCGGTAAAGCCTTTTCGGATGCCATGGAAGCTGTCTTAGGGTCTTCCCTGCTGTTAAAAAATGCCGTGTCGGTAGTCGGAGCCTTAACCATCATTGTGTTGGTGGCCTTTCCCTTGATCAAGCTCTTTATCATGATGGTTTTATACCGTTTGGGCGCAGCCGCTACGGAGCCCTTAGGAGTAGCGGGAGTCAATAAAACCTTGGAAACGATGGCGAGTGCCGTAGGATGGCTCTTGGCCGTAACGGGGTCCGTAGCTTTGATGTTCTTTCTAATGATTACCGTGGTCCTCACAGCATCCAACGGAGCGGGACTGTAAATGATGGCGCTGATTGGACAGTGGGTGAAATCTCTCATAATTATTGTGCTTTTGGGAAATCTGGTTCAATTTCTTTTGCCCAAGGGTGATTTGAAAAGATATGCGGGATTGATTGTCGGTTTGGTATTGCTGCTCGCGATGATATCTCCGGTGTGGGGGTTGATACACCGATTAGAAAACACCCCGGCTCAGATGACGGGAATGGGTCTGGGAAACAGCGGCAATTTTCAGACGGTTGTACAACAAGAACAGCTGGGCCAAGCCGAGGCAATGGTGCTCGATTATCCCCAGGTCGTCTCTTGTCACGTAAGTTATATCAGCCCCGGTCATTATGAGGCTTATGTCAAGACGCGGTCGCCGATTTCATCAAACACTCTCAGTAAATATATTCAGGCAGCCCTCGCGGTGACAACCGGCCACAACCAAAATCAAATCACTGTCCGAGTGGTTGTTCAGGGCCACTCGTCCGGTTCCAAGCCCGGATAAATATCATGGTAGGTTGCCCGACAACCTTAAAGGAGAACAGAAGTCATGGCCAGTAATTTTCAAGAGTGGTGGAAAAAGATATCCAGCCAGGACCGTCCCCAATTGTATCGACTGGTTGGCATTGGCCTGTTGGGGGTGCTTTTGCTGGGATTCGGCAGTTTCGGTCCTTCGGTTCCTTCGCCCCCCCATTCCTCTCAAAAGTCCACGACCAAGGGGCCATTAATCCAGCAGGAACAAGCAATATCCCAGCAATTGCGTCAGATTTTACAGGCTATTCCCCAAGTGCACGGAGTCTCGGTAGCCGTGACTCTCAGCCGCAGCATGACCTCACAGTATGCGTCATCCAATGCCAATTCTCAAGGTTCTTCTCCGGTTGTTATCACAACCAATTCAGGAGAAGCGGTAGTGCCCTTGGATGAAATAGGCCCGGCGGTCCAAGGGGTGGTGGTGGTCACACCCGCTGCTCGCAATCCGTTGGTTAGGGCCGAACTGGCCCAGGCTGTTGAGACTTTGTTGCAAGTCCAACCTTATCAAGTACTTATTCTGCCCCAAGCGTAATAACGATTACGGATATTGAGAGGAGAGAAAAAACATGAACCGTCCCCAAGTTGTACGATTTGCAGCATTTGTCACAGTATTGGCCGTCTTATTGGGCTATGTCGTCTATCACCGCACATCTCCATCTCCAAATGCTGCGGCATACACCACCGTTACCTCCCAGAAAAAGTCGTCTCATAATGTCAGTAATTTGGAAAACTATTTTGTCAATTACCGTATGCACCGTGACCAGGTTATGACAGAGGAGATTGCTACATTGAAGGCTTTGACCACGAACCCCTCGATATCTCAGTCCGCAAAGGACCAGGCCACGGCGACAATGGTCAGGGACACTCAGGAACTTAAGGCCGAGACACAAACCGAAGGCCTTTTGTCGGCACGGGGTTTTCCTCTTAGTGCGGTGACGATTACCCAGAACAAAGCAGTGGTGGTGGTGGGTGCCAGTCATCTGGACTCCCAGCAAATCGGACGGATCGCGAATACTATTACGGAAATTACGAGCTTGCCACCTCAAGACGTGGTGATTCTGCCGAAATCGTGATTTGGCCGTTCACCATATAAAAAAGAGGGAACCTCAATCGGGTTCCCTCTTCCGAATTTGTGACTTTTTGTTCGAGTAAGCTCGCCTGGCGCTAACCAAACCGATTAGAATGTGAGAATGGTGTAACCGCCCTGTATCCTACGGGCAACTTCCTCGCCACCACGGACGATTGTGGCTTCAAACATTTGATCGGGGGTAAGCCCTAAATTTTCCATGGATTGTTCGCAGACGGCAATTTCTATGCCCGCCTTTTTCATGGCCTCTAATTGCTGCGAAAACAGCGGCGAATTCTTTTGGTTAGACCGAAGAATCTCAATGCCCGGTCCCAATACAAGCAATTCGACGGGATTCTGACCGAATTTTCGGAGCATTAATGTCATCTGTAATATGGCATTAGCCCTTACAAATGCTTCCTTTCCTGTGGTGAGCACGACCAAAGTTGGCGCATTATTCATCAGAAATCGCGGCGCGGAAATCCCGGCCTTTAGGCCGAGGAAGCGCCGCTCCCTCCTTTCGTGGTTTGGATCAAGAGTGTTGAAGCGCACTCTAGTGGCGTAATCTTTTTGCAACTAACTCCGACAGAGATTTTTGTCCCATCCAGCAAGCGAAGGTCAAAGTAACCGCTTGCTCTCCGGCCAAAGACAAAGCACTCTTGTCTGTTGTACCGTACCTTATCGAACAGTTGGAACCCCAAGACGTATCGCGGAGCCTTGTGAGCTTTACGAACCCTTCCCTTGAGGATCATCGCCTTGTGCAGTTGCCGATTCTGACCCCGTACCTGTTTGATGAGATGAGTGGTGGCAAGAGGAGCGGCCAACGGATTCCCGCTAATACACCGCGCATCGACCCTGTGGCTCTTCTCTAGGCCGTTTCGGATACGGATGTTCTTGGTAATGTACCCATAGGTTAGTTTTGCATCCGGGAATACCTCTTGGATCCCTCGATAGATAAACCACCGCATCACCGTCATGCGGCTAGCGTCTCGGAAGGAGTCTGGCCGCCGCTGAAAGAGATGGGCCATCCCTTCCCGGTGGATCTTATCGTGGCAGGTATCGCAGAGGGTGATCAGGTTGCCCGGTGCATCCCCACCCGTTTTACGGCTTTCGATGTGATGAACGTTGAGCACTTTATCCGGGGATTTGCCCTGGCAAAATTGGCAGATATGCTTATCCCGAAACAGCACGTACTCCCGCACATTCCAGAATCCCATCTGGTCGCCTTGCTGGTACTCCACCCCGGCAATGTCAGGGTTCTTGATCTTCTGAATATCGAATTGAGCCACTTCGACGGTGACGTCGGTGATGGGCAGAATCTTTTTGACCTGTTCTACCAGTTTGGCATGAGTATCCACCTTGTTTTGTATTGATGGAGCCAACCAGTCCTTTGGCCTCTTTCGATTCAGAAGCCGAAGCTTACGATAACGTGTTTTGCGGTTTCTTCTTGATCGGCGGAACTCACGCCGGGTAGAAAGAAGTTCCTGAATATCGGTTCTCAGCATGACTTCGGCTTCAAATAGCACTTTCTTTTCGGTGGTTGCCGATAAACCGATATGTTTAGTCCCCGCATCCACGCCAAGAGAAACGGACTGCTTATAGCCTGAACTGCCATAGAGCAATTGGATAGTGAACGGAGTCCGTTGGAGGACTCTAGCCTTACCTTCTTTCAACAGCAGGCGAGCCTTTCTGGGAGAGCAAGGCATCAATGGGTGACCGTGTCTATTCAGTACATAGACGAGCATCGCGTCCATCTCCTTTCGGAGTAAATTGTCCTTCGCAAATGTTGGAATCGCTTGGTATGTCCGCAGCACCGCCCCGACTCCACAGGACTTTTAACCACGGACGACAGGGCCTGGAACTAGGACGCGCATCCCAAGGTGTCGTGACAATCCCAACGTAGTGCGCTAGGCACTTAGGCTAGTCAATCTGAGGCTTTCCAAGCCTCGCCGTTTACGGCGGGGTGATTGACAGATTGTAGCCTGCCTTTCTGATTTCTTGGCCATCAATTCAGCACATTTTCTGGTTAAGACAACCCCTAGGTTCCTCATTTTCCCGAAATGTCGGATTTGAGCCGTCTAGGGGTTTCTTATTCTTTAAGATAGCACAGAGCTAAACGGAAAATATTGCGGAAATCGTGATCCTCTTCTCAATAAATGAAAGAATGGGTGCCGTTGTTTCATGATCCAGAGCACCCGTAATGGGCTTACGAGGCCGCTAAGACAGGCTAGACAATCCCTTGTGATTGTGGTCTAGTAATGAAAGAGAATCGGAGGTGCAACGTTGTTCAAGAAAATCTTGGTGGCTAACCGGGGCGAAATCGCGATTCGAGTCATGCGGGCGGCCCGGGAATTGGGCATCAAAACGGTGGCGGTCTATTCCGATGCCGACAAAGAGGCTCTGCATGTAAAATATGCGGATGAATCTTTTCCCATTGGCCCGGCCCCATCAAATTTGAGTTATCTACATATCCCGAATATTATTAACGCCGCTGTGCAAACCGGCTCTGAGGCTATTCATCCGGGGTACGGATTTTTGTCTGAAAATCACCATTTTGCGGCCGTTTGTCAAACTTGGGGAATTAAGTTCATTGGTCCTCCGGCTGACGCCATAGAGAAAATGGGCATTAAGGCTCAGGCACGGCAAATGATGAAGGAAGCAGGTGTTCCCGTGGTACCGGGGACGGCGGGTACTGTGGAAAACATGGACGCAGCCAAACGCATTGCGGAAGAAATTGGATACCCGGTTTTGGTGAAAGCATCTTACGGAGGAGGAGGACGAGGAATTCGCGTTGTTGAGTCCTCTCAGCAACTGGGAGAGGCTTTGGAGCGGGCGAGTCGGGAAGCCAAATCCGCCTTTGGTCAAGGTGACATGTATATCGAAAAGTACTTACACCGCCCACGGCATATTGAAATTCAAGTATTGGCCGATGAGCACGGGAACATTGTGACCTTGGGCGAGCGCGAGTCCTCGCTTCAGCGTCGACGGCAAAAGGTTCTTGAGGAGGCACCCTCGACCGCCATCGTCCCCGACTTACGGGAGAAGATGAGTGAGGCGACTGTTCGCGCCGCCCGTGCCGTGAACTATACCAGTGCCGGTACTCTCGAATTCTTATTGGATGAAGAAGGAAAATTTTATTTTATGGAAATGAATACCCGTGTGCAAGTGGAGCATGCATGCACGGAAATGATAACCGGGGTCGACATCGTCAAAGAACAAATTCGTGTGGCCGAGGGCCTGCCGCTGTCGATGACTCAAGCCGATGTGGCTTTACAGGGTTGGGCCATTGAATGTCGTATTAACGCTGAGGATCCGGAACACCAATTTCGCCCCAGCCCCGGACATGTGACACAATGGCTGGAACCCGGCGGTCCGTGGGTTCGGGTGGATTCCGGGGCGGAGACAGGTTATCAGGTTCAGCCTTTCTATGATTCACTCTTGGCGAAAGTGCTAACATGGGGGCGCAGCCGCGACGAGGCGATTGACAGAATGCGCCGGGCTTTGAGCGAGTTTAAGATCGAGGGAGTCAAGACCACACTAGAGTTACATAAGCAGCTGATGCAAGATGAGGATTTTTGTGCAGGGAGAATCCACACCAACTTCTTGGCCGAACGGATTAAGGGTGCTTAAAAAGGCTTAAAAGGATCCGGCCCATATTAATGCTCTTTCTTGGAATCGAGAGAGCATGCGGTCAAAAGGGAATTGTACCCCGGCATTGCCAAGAAAGGAGCAGTGAACAATGCCTGAGGAGTTGAAAACTGAGGCCAGTGTGCGAGTAACTCATGATGTGATTGCCCAGGTAGCGGGCATTGCGGCGATGGAGGTTAAAGGCGTTGCCGCAATGAGCGGAGGGTTAACGGGAGGAATCACCGAAAGGCTCGGGAAGAAGTCTTTGGGACGTGGAGTCAAACTCGAAATGAAGGATATACATGTAAGCCTCGACTTGTATGTCGTAGTGCACTACGGTTTTAAAATTCCCGAGGTGGCTTCACGCGTTCAGGCTCACGTGAAGGACAAAATCGAAACAATGACGGGATTTAGCGTGTCCGACGTGAATATTCATGTTCAAGGAGTGTCATTTGATGCGACAGACGGCGACTTCTCGGATGAGGGCGGAAACCCAAGCTCTCATGAACCATGAATCGACCGCAAGGCATTGAAAAATCCGAGGAAATTCCCTTAAAGAGGAGGAGTGGAAATGGCCAGGCATCATGCACGGGAAATGGCATTGCGTGTCTTATTCGAGTATGATTTAGCCCACACCGATCCGGAGGAACTCGTTGACCGTCTGAAAAGTCAGGAGAGTCTGGACCGCGAGTTTGCACAATCCATTGTGCATGGTGTGCTGGATCATCAAGAACAAATCGATCGAATCATTGCTCAATCATCAGTGGATTGGCGGGTTCAGCGCATGCCGACAATTGATCGCAATGTGCTTCGCATAGCTGTTTATGAATTGTTATTTGAACCCACAACACCAATCTCGGTGCTTATCGCGGAAGCTGTGGAATTAGCAGGGGATTACAGTACCGATGAGGCCAAGCGCTTCGTTAACGGGGTTTTGTCATCAGCCTCTAAAACCATTCGTCCCGAGGGAGACCAAGACCGAGTGGCTGCGCCTGCCAGACCACCCAAAGAGAGTTTGGAGATTGAGGATGACGAGGCCAATTCCTGAGTGTGTGATGGGATTTGACACCAGTGCGTATACCGCTTCAGTCGCTTTGGTGTCGCGAAACGAGGTGATTTGTGAGAAACGCCATGTGATTCCCGTCCCGGCTTCGCGTCGAGGATTGCGGCCATCGGATGCCGTTTTTGCCCATGTGCAAAACCTGCCCGAACTCATTGAAGAGATGGCACTTTCCATGGCACAGTACCAAATCAAGGGCATATGCGTGTCCGCAAAACCTCGGCCCGACCCTCATTCTTACTTACCCCCTTTTTCCGTGGGGGTGGGCTTTGCCAGATCTTTGGCCAGCGCGTACCATGTGCCGTTGATGCGCTCGACCCACCAGGAAGGGCATATTCAGGCTGCATTATGGAGCATTCGTCATGAAGAATGGGAGCAATTTTCCGCGCTCCATATTTCCGGAGGTACCACCGAATTGTTGCAGGTTCGTCGAAGTGGTGCCACAGGTTTCGATCTTAAACCGATGGCGGCCACAGACGATCTTTATGCCGGTCAATTGGTGGACCGAATCGGAGTCCTTTTGGGTCTTCCCTTTCCTAGCGGGCCATATTTACAGGATTTGGCCCGCTATAGCACGAATCCCGTTGTTCTCACCATTCCTCGGGTTTGGTATGATGGGTCACAATGGCGTACGAGTTTTTCGGGACCGGAGTCGCAAGCCCGTCGTCTATGGGCTCAGGGAGTGGAAAGGGCGGATTTGGCACGAGGCCTAGAACTCTTGTTAGTTCACACGATGGCCCGTCTCGTGGAGAAGACGAACCCTAAATGGCCATTGGTTGTCGTGGGTGGTGTGGCCGCGAACCAGACTTTTCGGAGCCAATTTTCCCTCATTCTTCAGAAATCTCAGGATATCTACTTTGCCAGTCCTGAGCTGAGCCGCGATAATGCTGTGGGAATAGCGCGTTTGGGCTATTCCGCTCTGATGGCATAATGCGGGGGATAGAGATAATACGGCTCGGGTCATGATATTGAGCTGACCGGCAAAAGCCGGATTGCCAAGAGATATTGCCTAAACACAAGGAGTTGCATAAACTGTGATACTAGACGGAAAGGCCACTGCTCAAAAAATTCGGGAAGAGTTGGCGAAAAAAGTCGAGGAGAATTTCCTGCGTACTGCCAGAAGACCGGGCTTGGCAGTGGTTTTGGTCGGAGATGACCCGGCCTCCAAAATTTATGTGCGCAATAAACAGCGCGCCAGCACTCAGGTGGGCATGGATTCCCGTCAAGTTGTCTTACCGACTCATTCCACGACGAGCCAGGTTTTGGAAAGTATCGAGATGTTAAATCAAGACCCCACTATCCATGGCATTTTACTACAACTTCCCGTACCTGAACAAGTTGACGCCGGGTTGATTCTCCGCCATATGGATCCCAGAAAGGATGTCGACGGCTTAACCCCTAGCAATATGGGCCGATTAATGGCGGGTCAACCCGGACTCAGACCTTGCACTCCGCTGGGCATTATTGAACTTTTGGACCGCTATCAAGTGTCATTGGAAGGAAAAAGAGCCGTTATGATAGGGCGTTCGCAACTAGTGGGTCGCCCTTTGGCTTTGATGATGGTGGAACGTAATGCCACAGTAACCATTATGCATTCCAAAACACGCGAACCCTGGGAGATTTCTCAACAGGCGGATGTGGTTGTGGCTGCAGTAGGACATGCCAAATTGGTCGAGAGCCACTGGATTAAACCCGGAGCCACCGTCGTAGACGTGGGAATCAATCGATCTCCGGAAGGTTTGGTGGGTGATGTGGATTTTCCGGGCATTCTTCCTATTGCGGCCCGAATTACCCCGGTTCCCGGAGGGATAGGGCCCATGACGATTGCGATGTTACTGCAAAATACGTGGCAGGCCTTTCAGGAAACGGTTGGCGCATGAACCAGGGGCCTCTCAGCGTTCATGAACTTGTCCAAGGGATTCGTAAACTCGTGGAGAGCGTAGAGCCATGGCAAAGGTTATGGGTTCAAGGAGAGTTGTCCGGGGTCAAACATCATAGTTCGGGTCACTGGTATTTCACGTTAAAAGATGAATTGGCTCAAATCCGTGGAGTGATGTTCCGCCGCGATGCCCAGTCTCTCACCAAGCCCTTAACGGATGGCATGTCGGTTTTGGTTTTCGGACGCATCGGAGTCTTTGAGCGGGATGGGCAAACGCAAGTGTATGCGACTATCATCCAAGATATCGGGGCGGGGGCTCAGTTTCAAAAATTAGAGGCGTTAAAGAAAAAACTCTACGAAGAGGGATTGTTCTCTCGCCCTAAGCGGGCAATCCCTGGGCTTCCCAAAGCCATAGGCGTGATCACATCGGGACAGGGAGCCGCCCGATACGACATTGAAACTGTTGCACACAGACGCTTTCCCGGCATGCCTCTTAAACTCTTTCCGGTTCTGGTACAAGGATCCGAGGCCCCCCGTGCCATTGTCTCAGCTCTAGAACAGGCTTATCGCGAGGACATTAGTGTGCTGATTATTGGTCGAGGGGGAGGATCCAAAGAAGATCTGATGGCCTTTAATGACGAAGAGGTAGTGCGCACCGTGGCCCGCTCAGTTGTGCCTGTCATCTCCGCTGTGGGTCATGAGATTGACACGACCTTGGTCGATTTGGTGGCGGATTTTCGTGCTCCGACACCCTCGGCTGCGGCTGAGGTGGCAGTACCCGAAAAAGCTCGATTGATCGCATGGCTGGACCAACTGGATCAACGTTTGCTGCAAGCCATGAAAAGGCGGGTACAATGGGAACGGACGCGTGTTGAAGGATGGACCACCCACGGAATTTTGTCGGATGGAACAAGACTTGTCGATGTGCGGCGGGAAATATTGGACCGATTGGATGAACGGCGGGACCGGGCGTGGGAGCGGATGATTCAGGCATGGCATCTACGCCTGGAACGCCTTTATGCATCACTTAAAGCGATGAATCCGGCAGCCGTTCTGATCCGGGGATATACCTATGTGTCCGACGAACGCGGCCACCTGGTTGCCAAAGACGATGTTCGTCAAGGGGGACGATATGAGGTACACTGGTATAATGGGACTTGTTGGATGAGGTCTGAAACATCGGGGGAAGAGGATAATACGTGACAGAGAATACCGAACTGGAACAATTTGAAGATATTATACTCCGCATCGAAGTGATTGTTCGTCAGTTGGAGGAAGGGCGGATTTCCTTGAAAGAAAGCCTGGTAATGTTCAAGGAAGCCAAAACACTCAGTGAGAAAGCCAATACCCTGCTCAACCAGGCCGAGACGTTATTGAAGCCTCAAATAGAGGCTTAGGCGTGGACATTGAAAAGTGGCTGAGAGACAGCCGGACAACCGTTGAAAAGTGGATCAAAGAGGACGATATTGTGCACTTCGCCGATATAGGGAGTGTGGAGGAAGTAATGCGCTATTCCCTTTTGGCTGGCGGCAAGCGCCTCAGACCGCAGTTGGTCATGGCCAGCACGGCTTATTTGGGTCTGCCTCCGGAAACCTTTCGCGAAGTTGCCTTGGCTGTTGAATACATTCACACATATTCTTTGGTTCATGATGACTTGCCGGCCATGGATAATGACGATTTGAGGCGGGGTCAGCCTACTGCCCATAAGATGTTTACCGAAGCCATGGCTATTTTGGCGGGGGATGCGCTGTTGACGGAAGCGTTTGTGAAGATGAGCCGGATCCAAAGTGCCAAGGCCGAAGATGTTTTGTCCGCTATGGATTACTTGGCTTCAGCGGTGGGAAGGGAGGGACTCATTCGCGGTCAGGTCATGGACTTGGCGGCAGAACACGCGACAGTGGGCTTGTCCGAATTGAAAATAGTCCACCGAAACAAAACGGGTGCACTCTTTCGCGCGGCTTTAGTGATTCCGGCTTTATTGAGCGGCAATCATATGCGCCAACAGACACTCGGTCAGTATGGCGAACATTTTGGTCTGGCCTTTCAGATCGTGGATGATATCCTGAATGTTGTTGGAAATCCCGCGTTGTTGGGCAAAAATATAGGTACCGACAGGGAACGAGGAAAAGCGACTTATCCCGGGCTGGTAGGAGTTGAAGAGGCCCGGCGGCTGGCGGAGGATCACCGCATTCGGGCCAAAATCGCCATTGGTTCGGAGCCTGGCGCCGAGATTTTGCACAGTTTGATTGATTTTGCGGTGGACCGTCAATGGTGAGGAGGGTATGTGGTGGAGACAAAATTGCTGACATCGGTCAAATCCCCTAAAGCTATCCGAAATTGGCCGGTTGCGCAATTGGAGGAACTGGCCAGGGAAATCCGCCAGGTTATCATTGAGACTACGGCTCAAAGTGGGGGACACATTGGAGCAAGCCTGGGAGCCGTAGAATTGGCCGTTGCGCTTCATTATGCTTATGACACACCTCGTGACCAACTCATTTGGGACATCGGGCACCAGGCCTATGCCCACAAATTACTGACGGGACGGGGTGAGGTGTTTGCCACTTTAAGGCAGCTTAATGGGCTGTCCGGATTTCTGAAACGTCGTGAAAGCGAGTACGATGTGTGGGAAGCGGGGCATGCTTCCACATCACTGTCAGCAGCCATGGGGATAGCCAGTGCCCGGGATTTACGTCATGAATCCTACCGGGTGGTGGCGGTCATCGGAGACGGAGCTTTAACTGCGGGGATGGCGTGGGAAGCCATGAATCAAATAGGGCAAACCAAAACGAATTTGGTCATGGTTGTCAATGACAATTCGATGTCTATTGCCCCAAATGTTGGGGCATTTTCGCGGTATTTGACGGAATTGCGGGCGGCACCCGCATACACTCGCATGAAACAAGAAGTGGAGCAATTGCTCGATTCGATTCCCGTATTTGGTGGGCCACTGCGCAAATCCGTGGAACGGATCAAGGATTTATTGCATCGGGCGGTTTTGCCGCGCAATGTTTTTGAGGAACTGGGATTTAAGTATTATGGGCCCATAGACGGGCATAATTTGAGTGAATTAATACCGGTCTTACGCAATGCCCAGTTGGTCCAAGGTCCTGTGGTTATTCATGCCATCACCCAAAAAGGCCATGGTTATCGCCCTGCCGAAGAGCGGCCCGGTGAATTTCACGGGCCGGGTCCATTTGAAATTCATTCGGGCCGGTTTATCAAAAAATCCCAGCCACAGTCTTATAGCCAGGTGTTTAGTCAAACCTTGGTCGAATTGGCCAAAACGCATCCCGAAATCGTGGCGATCACAGCAGCGATGCCGGATGGCACCAAGCTTGATTTATTCCAGAAAGCCTTCCCGCATCGGTTTTTTGACGTGGGCATTGCCGAACAACATGCAGCCACTTTTTCTGCGGGATTGGCTCTAGGAGGCATGCGTCCGGTCTTTGCCGTGTACAGTACATTTTTGCAGCGAGCGTATGACCAGCTTATCCATGATATCTGTCATCAGGATTTACCGGTGATATTAGGCGTCGATCGGGCCGGACTGGTGGGAGGGGACGGAGCCACGCACCAAGGAGTGTATGATATCGCTTTTTTGAGGGCGGTACCCAATATGGAGATTGCCATGGGCAAAGATGAGCAGGAACTGCGGCAATTGTTGGCGGCGGCTTTGAACATCCCGCATCCCGTGGCATTGCGCTATCCCAGGGGGGCGGGTATGGGGTCTGATGCGAATGCCGCTTCTCTCACACCCATTCCCTGGGGCAAAGGGGAATGGATGGTGAAGGGTGAAGACGCCACTATTATTGCTATAGGTCCAATGGTTTATCAGGCCTTGGCTGCTCAGGAAATTCTTGTGCATGAAGGATACCGCATCGGCGTTGTCAATGCCCGCTTCATTAAACCCTTAGACAGTGAATTGTTACGGCAAGTCATTGTTGGGACTCGAGCGTTAATCACATTGGAAGAACATGCCGTCGCAGGGGGGTTTGGATCTGCCGTCAATGAATGGTGCAACGACCAAGGCGTATCCCTGCCCATCCTCAACGCAGGACTGCCGGATGAATTCATTGATCAAGGGGCGACGGATTATTACTTGAATTTGTACGAACTGAATGGGGAAGGGATAGCACGGAGGGTGAGGACGTGGCTTCCGCAAGAGGAAAGAATCAAAAAGCAGATCAAATGAATGAGCGTTTGGATTGCGTAATGGTTGAACGAGGGCTTGCGCCGACACGTTCCAAAGCGCAAGCCTTGGTTATGGCGGCACAAGTTTTTGTTAACGGAGAAAAACTTACCAAGGCGGGCATTTTGGTGAGTCGGGACGCGACAATTGAAATTCGGGGACGATCCAATCCTTATGCCAGCCGTGGCGGACTCAAATTGGAGAGAGCTTTAACCTATTTTCACTTAGAGCCCAGGAATTGGGAGATTATTGACATAGGGGCGTCCACGGGCGGCTTCACGGATTGTTGGCTGCAGCATGGAGCGAAACATGTATGGGCCGTGGATGTGGGATACGGGCAGCTAAATTGGCAATTGCGACAGGATCCTCGGGTGAGCGTACTGGAAAAAACCAATGCGCGTTGGTTGAGTTCCGATATTTTGCAAATCGAGCACCCGGTCGATGCGGCTTCTATAGACGCCTCGTTTATCAGTATGACCCTGCTGCTAAAGCCACTGACTTCTTTGGTGAAAGAAAGCGGTCTGATTGTCGGACTCATCAAGCCGCAATTTGAAGCCGGACGGGAATCTGTGGGACGACATGGGGTAGTTCGCAGGCCCGAGGTACATGTGAATGTCTTGGAAAAGTTTATTGATCGGGTTAAGGTGTTGGGATTCAACGTGTTGGACTTGACCTTCTCTCCTATACGGGGGCCCGAAGGCAATGTGGAATTTTTGAGTTTGCTTAGCCATCAAAAACCCGTGACGACGCTGACCCATTTGGATGTCATTCGAGTCGTTGACCAGGCATGGGATCAGGAGGAACATCATTGAAACGGTTGTTAATCTGGCCAAATACGGACAAGGATCAAGTCAGAGGATTAACCGGGAGGATTTGGCGGTGGTCTTTGGATCATGGGATTGACACCGTGATTCCTACAGTGTTGGCTGAGGCGATAGGGTACCAGGACCTGGGCCGGAGCATGGAGGAACTGTCTGAGGGCAGTGTCGACGGAATTATCGTGTTGGGTGGAGACGGCACTTTGCTTCATGCGGCCAAAGCTTTAGCGGCTCTCAATTGTCCGATATTGGGCGTGAATCTAGGGCATTTAGGGTTCTTGACCGAGGTGGAGGTTCCGGATTTGATGTCGGCATTGACGGCGATGGTCAATGACCGGTATGAAATCGACCAACGTGACCTTTTGGCGATGCGGGTTATGAGAGGGCATCATGAATTGGTGCGTTTTGAAGCCATGAATGATGTGGTCGTGACTAAGGGACCTTTCGCCCGGCTCATAAACTTGGAGACATTCGTCGATGAAGCGTATGTGACAACTTATCCCGCTGATGGACTGATTGTATCGTCCCCGACAGGTTCTACAGCCTATTCGCTTTCGGCAGGGGGGCCGATATTGAGTCCGGCCCTCGGGGTTATGGTGGTAACTCCTATTTGTCCGCATTCTTTTTTTGACCGATCTATTGTCATAAACGGCGATCAGCAAGTGAAAATCAGAGTGCGCGCGATGCATCGTGACACTCTTGTGACAGTGGACGGGCAAGAGACTTATCCACTCATAGACGGCGACGAAGTAATAGTGGAAACCAGCCCCACCAAAATTCGATTGTTTCGCCGGCCGGGATGGAGTTTCTTCCAAGTGCTGAGGGGCTGGCGAAAGGGGCATTAGACCATGCGTCATGACAAGCGCACGCGCCAATCACTGATTCAAGAAATTATCATAGCGCAACCTGTCGAAACCCAGGAAGAACTTTCGGAAATTCTGGCGTCAAAGGGAATGCCGGCGACTCAGGCGACAATTTCCCGCGACATCAAAGATTTAGGGCTCATAAAAGTGCCTTACCAGGAAACTCACCGCTATGCGCTGCCGGAGGAACGGGCATTAGGGGCGACAAAAGATCGACTTCGGCGTCTTTTGCGCGAAGTACTGACGGGGTATACGGTGAGCGAAAATTTGGTCGTCGTGAAAACGTTGACGGCCGGTGCCGAGGTGGTCTCCGAGGCAATTGACAAGATGGATTGGCCGGAAGTTGTGGGCACACTGGCCGGGGAAAATACGGTACTGGTGGTGGCTCGTTCCAAGGAAGAGGCGCCAAAATTGGCGCAGCGGTTCGAAGAGTTGCGTTGAATGGATGTGTGATATGCTCAGCCTATTAAAAGTGGAGAACTTCGGACTCATTCGTCAGGCGGAAGTGCAATTCGATGACGGATTTATCGCGGTGACCGGTGAATCCGGTGCCGGCAAATCCCTTTTGCTTACAGCCATTCCAGCGGTCTTCGGGCTTGGTGCAAACCAAGACCTTATTGGTCCCTTCGGATCCGGATTTCGAATTCGCGCGGTATTTTCCCTTTCCCGCTCTGATCTCTTATGGGACGGGTTGCGCCAATGGGGAATCGATGAGGATGACGTCTTAATTGTTCAACGGGACATGAGTCAGGAAGGACGTTCAACGTACCGTGTACAGGGACAAATCGTTACCCGGCAGGCGGTGCGGGAATTAGCACCGAAATTAATCGATTTCAGTGGACAGCATCATGCCTTACGGCTATTTGAGTCCAATCAGCTTTTGCTGTGGCTGGATCGTTATGCTGACTTGGAGAGTCTGCGTAAGGATACAGATCTAGCCTATGACGCCTGGAAAAATGCTAAAGCCGCACATAATGCCTTACTGACCAATACCCCGAGTCCGGAGGTTTTGGCCGCGAAACGTCGGGAATTGGACGAATTCAATGCTTTGCACCTTGATCCGGAAGAAGAGGAACGATTGACCGGAGATTTGGCGCGTCTGCATTCACGGCACCGCTTACTCGAGTCGCTCCAGATGATTGAGCAAGATTTGGAAAGCAACGACTCGGGCAATGTCATTTCCCTCTTGAATCACATGTCTCACCATGTCACGTATTTAATTCGGATCGACCCAAGTGCTGCAAATTTGGGGAGCCTAACGGAACAAGCCGTTGCCATCGCCGAGGAATTGCGCGTGGAGTTGAGCGAATGGGCAAGTCGGTTGGATCAAGATCCCGGTCAATTGGAGACGCTGGAGACTCGAGCCAATGAACTGGCACGAGTCAAACGCCGGTATAAGCTGTCTATCGACGAACTTTTGCGGTACGCAAAGTCATTGGAAGAGGATTTGACAAGGTGGGACGACTTCGAATGGCAATTACATATTACGGAAAGAAAATTGCAGGAGGCGGAAGACGAATATTTTCGCTTGGCCCGGGAATTGTCGCAGGCGCGTCAGACTGCCACCAAGGAGGTGAGCCGGGAGTTGTGTCGCCTCGTGCGCGAGATGGAAATGCCGGGTTCAAGCCTGCTATTTGGGTTAGAATCAGGGGATCCCACGGCTTCGGGGTTGGATCATGCCGTTATTCTTTATGCTCCGTCGGCACAGCAGGAATTAAGACCGGCAACGAAGGTTGCGTCGGGGGGTGAACTGTCACGAATTGCCTTGGGCATGGCGGTAATGGGTGGGACCCAGGGGTCGACGAGTCTGATATTTGACGAACTGGACCAAGGGCTGGGAGGGCAGAGCGCAGCCAAGGTGGGGTTTTTGCTTCGGAGTCTGGGAGCACGCCAGCAGGTTATTGCAATTAGCCACCAACCCTCCGTGGCGGCCAGTGCTGACTATCAATGGACTGTCGTTAAAGTGCTGGATGATGCAAAGGTTCAAAGCTCCGTAAAGTTCGTGGAAGGTCAAGACAGAGAAGGGGAGATTGCGCGCATGCTGAGCGGTCAATCCGATCAAATGGCGAGGGAACACGCGCGACACTTGCTGATCCGGGGAAAACGGAGGGATTAATTTGCAATGGCTCCTCGACACGAACCGGGTTTTGGTTAGTGCGGTCGTGGCCGCAGCGACCGCACAGATATTGAAGTTTGTTATTTATTTTCTGTCTCGTCGTGAGCCGCGTTTTGAACGCCTGGTGGGAGCGGGCGGGATGCCATCATCACATTCGGCGATGGTTATGGCCTTAGCTTCCTCTATCGGTTATCAGTATGGATGGAAATCGGGACAATTTGCCGTAACGGCCATTTTTGGCATGATTGTGCTTTACGATGCCATCCATGTCAGACGTGTGGTGGGATTGCAGTCTCGCTACCTTAATCTCGTTTCGCGATCCGGGTATTTAGCCGACACGGACCGTGATTTTCCGGAATTTGTGGGTCATACTCCCTGGGAGGTTATTGCGGGAATGATATGGGGTCTCATCACAAGCCGGTTTTTTTACTGAAATGCTGGTCGATTGAAGGGGAACCCGATGCGGATATTAATAGCAAGCTTGCCCATAGGAACCGGTCATGACAGCGCGGCCAAAGCCTTAGCGGAAGCCTGTCTGAGACTGAATATGGATGTGGAGTTTTCCGAACATTTGGTAGGCAGAGCCCGTGTGGAAACCGGTCTGTACTTTTGGGCTTTGCACTATGTTCCGCGGCAATATGGCGCTCTATTCCGATGGGCGGATCATTCGCCCGGCCATTGGACCAAACACCGACGACGATGGATGCATATTGGGAGATTGCAGTTGGAAAGGATCTATGAGGCTTATCAACCCGATATCGTCTTGGCCACGCATCCTTTTGCCTTAAATGCCTGGTCGGGGATAAAGCAGAGACATCCCCGGTTGAAAATTGTGGGGATTTTGACGGATTTGTCCGTGCATCGTTTTTGGTACGAGCCCTTAGCAGATGCCTATACGGTGTGGTTGCCGGAACAAGTCGATGATCTGGCACGGTTTAATGTGCCGAAAGAGCGGATATGGATGACCGGAATCCCCATTCGCCGAGCTTTTCATGCCCCGAGATGGGAATTGCCCTTATTTGCCCGAGACCCGATTGTACTATTAGGCGGCGGATTGGGAATGGGACCCTATTACCGCATTTTGCGCAAGTTGGCGAAAGCCGGTTATCCCGTCGTGGCGGTGTGTGGGCACAATGAAAGACTGAGATGGCACTTGGATCAGTATTCATGGCCCAATACCGTTACTATTGTAGGGTATGTGGAAAAGATGCCTTTATTGCTGCATCATGCCCGCATTGTCGTAGGCAAGCCGGGAGGGGTTACGGCAGCAGAGGTGGCTCAATCGCAAGTGCCGTTTATTATGACCCATTGGATACCCGGCCAGGAAGAAGCCAATCGCGACAGGCTGTTACTTCATCATTTAGCCCTTCGCGGAGACGATGAGTTGTTAAAATGGGTCCATGAACTGCTACCGGAAGATTCCCCTCTTCGCAATCAAATTATACATGAACAAAAGATGTGGGCGCGCCCACACGCCGCATTCGATATTGCCCAACACTTGCTGCGGTTATAGTGTCTGACTTTTACACCAATCTTTATGATGAGATGTGCAATAATTCCTATTCGTACCGCAAGGATGGCAGCGGAGCGGAAAATCTGGCGAGATTTTTGTCATAAACCTGGAGTCAAAGTTAAACCTTGGTCGGAATTCCGGGCATGAATTCTCCCCGTTTCCGGGATCTTAAAACCGGAAAGCTATTTTCGGGGAGGTGAAGATCGGTGAAGAACAAGGCCCGGATTGGCGGCGTTTTAGGAGCCGCATTTATTGTTGCTTTGGGGTTTCTTCAGCCGGTGCGGGCCTCAATTAACTTGCCGCGTGCGGTCATTGTTCCATCGGGTCAAAGGATTTCTTTCCCTTGGAGCAGATGGCTCGGTGTAAAGGCCAGCAGTGCTAAAAGAGTGTTCGTCAAATCCGGAGTGATCCATATACGGGCAATGGTGCCGGGCCATTTCGTTATTCGATCGAAATTGTGGGGATGGATTCCTTGGCGTCCCTTGCCGGTGGATGTTACCAGTCCTCTTTATGAAGTACCGGGAGGTCAGTCAATTGGGGTGGCTGTCAAGACCGAGGGGCTGGTTGTGCAGGGGTATGCTCCCATTACGGCAGAGGGGCGGAAACTAGATCCCGCCAGAGAGGCGGGTATAGACCCCGGGGACGTCATTATCCAAGCCAACCATCGCCTGGTTACGTCCAGCCAAGCTTTGCAAAAAGCGGTGCAGTATGCGGGCAAGAAGCACCGAAACTTGGCTTTGGGTGTCGAAGGGGCCAGAAGATTTCATCTTCGGTATGTTAAACCAATCTTTTCCCCGACTCAACAGATTTGGCATATTGGAATCATTGTGCAAGGAGGAGCCACAGGAGTCGGCACATTGACTTTTTACAATCCTAAAACCTTGAAATTTGCGGCGCTGGGCCATAGTATTACCGACGGCTTAACCCATACTCCGATTAAGATCACAGGGGGTAGACTAACCGGGGCCCGAATTGTGGGGGTGGTTGCGGGCACTCGAAACTCCCCGGGTCAGAAAATCGGTGTGCTCGCCAACGGACAAAACATTCAGGGCGAAGTGAATCATAATGGCATATTTGGAATTACCGGAAGTCTGACCCATAAACCCCTCCCAGGGGGCGAAAAACCTTTGCCTATTGCTCTTCCGGACCAGGTCCATCCGGGAACCGCGCACATTCTCACCGTAATCAAAGGACAAAAGACGCAATTATTTTCCATACGGATTTTAAAGACATATGTGCAATGGCACCCTCACACGAAAGGATTATTGTTGCAAGTGACAGATCCCCAATTGCTTTCACGCGCCGGAGGTATCATTCAGGGCATGAGCGGCAGTCCCATTATTCAAGATGGCCGATTGGTAGGGGCCGTCACCCATGTGTTATTAAGTCATCCAACATTGGGTTACGGATGTTACGCTTATTGGATGGTGAAACAAAAATCTTTTTCGTAAGGGAATTTTGGCAGGATATTCGACACATGATGGCGAAATCGTTCGTCATAATTCCCTAAAGGGAAGGGGAAAACGTCATGGAAAAATCCCCTGAAATTGCTTTGGCAATCTGGATTTTTTTGAGTGTGACCACAGGGCTCATGTGGGTGTTGCTGCAATATAGTCGCAATTTGTGGGATTACGCCCAAGCGAGCTATTTGCAGATCCTTTATCTTAAACATCTGGGATTGCTGTCGGTTGATGACAAGGAATGTAACAATTTAGAAGGAAAAGACTCTTCGCAAGATGATAGGGATGAGGCACAATCGTAAGGGTAAGATGTGTGTTAATTTGTAGATAAATTGCAGGAGGCTAAGAAATGGAAATGGCAACAAAGGTGTTAATCGCCGACGATAACCGCGAATTCTGCGAACTGTTGCAAGAGGCGATACGCGGCGAAGAAGGACTGGAAGTGGCGGGAATCGCCAATCATGGCATGGAAGTACTGGAAATGCTGGCCCAACAACCTGTGGATGTTATCGTTCTCGACATTATCATGCCTCATTTAGACGGCATCGGCGTCTTAGAACGACTCGCTCAGATGGAATTACCGAATCCTCCTCGTGTGATTGTCCTCACCGCATTTGGACAAGAAACCATGACACAGAAGGCACTCGAACTCGGTGCCGATTATTTTGTTCTCAAGCCATTTAATTTGAAGGTTTTGGCTTCACGGGTCAAACAACTGGCGGCGAGTGCGTCTCCGGGAAAGAAAACCAGCAGCTTGAGCGGAAAAATCAGTGTCGTTCCGACGAGAAATCTGGATGTGGAAGTGACGAATGTGATCCATGAGATTGGCATTCCCGCCCATATCAAAGGATATTTATATCTGCGTGAAGCCATAATCATGGTGATAAACCGGGTGGATTTGTTGAGCGGCGTAACCAAAGAATTATATCCCGCAATTGCCTCCAAATACAAAACCACACCCAGTCGAGTGGAAAGGGCAATAAGGCATGCCATCGAAGTGGCGTGGTCCCGAGGTAATGTCGACGTAATTAATGGAATTTTCGGGCACACTGTTAACCGGGACAGGGGCAAACCAACAAATTCCGAGTTCATTGCAATGGTTGCGGATAAGCTGCGGATGCAAATCAAAGCCGGTTAAAGCCCCCTTTGGGGCTTTTTTGTTGCAGACACTGTGCATTCTACCGGTTTACCGTTTGATGGGTTTGTGACATGATGAGGAACGGAGATGGGATTGTTTGATTCCCATGATCCACAGACAAGAGTCCAGAAAAGAGAAAGGAAGTGAGTCCCGCACATCCGTGCGGGGTCGCGATGAAAATATTTGAGGCGATGGAACAGTATGGTCACGAGGAGTTGGTCTTTTGGCATGATCAGACAACAGGGCTAAAGGCCATTGTCGCTATCCATAATACGACACTGGGCCCGGCCTTGGGTGGTCTGAGAATGTGGCCTTACGAGACGGAGGATGAGGCCATCACTGATGCCCTTCGATTGTCCCGAGGCATGACTTACAAGAATGCGGCAATGGGACTCGATTTAGGAGGGGGCAAATCAGTAATTTGGGCCGATTCCCGTCATGACAAATCTGAAGCCCTGCTGCGGTCATTTGGTCGTCTCATTCAAAGTTTGGATGGCCGGTATATTACGGCCGAAGATGTCGGGGTCAACGCAGATGATATGGCAGTGATCTCTCGGGAGACGGAATTTGTGGGAGGATTAAAAGAGACCAGTGGCGATCCCTCCCCGGCGACGGCCGTGGGCGTGTTGGAAGGCATGAAAGCCGCCATGATCATGGCATTCGGCTCCGATGATTTTCACGGACGAACTGTGGCTATACAGGGATTGGGACATGTGGGCAGTTTATTGGGACGTATGCTCCTCGAACAAGGAGCAGAGCTGATTGTCACCGACATTCACCCCGAAGATGGACGGGAAGTCGCGGAAGAATTAGGTGCAAAGTGGGTGCAGCCCGATGAAATTTATGGCGTGTCGGCCGATATATTTGCGCCCTGTGCTCTGGGAGCCGTGATTAATGACGACACGATTCCCGAGTTTCGGTGCAAAGTGATTGCCGGTTCGGCCAATAATCAATTAAAGGAACCGCGCCACGGTTTGGAACTGTTGCGCAAGGGGATTGTCTATGTTCCGGATTACGTGATTAACGGCGGAGGGGTTGTCAACGTGGCCGACGAGTTTCACCGGGACGGGTACCACAAAGAGCGGGCCTATTCGCGCGTGCGTCAGATAGGCAAACAGGTCAATGAAATTCTCTTGCACTCCAAGGAGGAGAATATTCCGACTCAGGACGCCGCAGACCGGGTTGCCGAACGGCGCATCCATGAATTAGGCAAAATTAATTCGACGTACATTCCCGAATAAAGAATAGTAAAATACAGGAATGATGGAGAGGATATCGAAGTAATAGATATCCTCTTTTTTCCGAAATTACGCTGATTTATAAAGGAGTTTCCGTATTCATGAGTGGGGAATTCGAGCAGGTGTCCGTTTCAGAGATTGAAACACTGATTAAACGTTTGCCCACAGTGTTGCGCTGTCACCTCGCTGTCAATGAGTGGGGGGCAGTGGAAGAAATTCATGTGCTAACGACCTTGGAGCGCTCACCAAAGCAAATTGTCCGCGATGTGGAAAGCGCTTTGTTGGCACAATGGGATTTGCGAGTGGACCATAAGAAGATCTCCGTGGCCCAAATCATTGATGACGGACCCATGGAAGCGTTTCCGCGGTTGACCGTGGCTGAATTTCGGATGGATTTGGACGCGATTTCGCAATTGGCACACACTTATGTCCGACTTCAACCCGGTAACGATGATACCACAAATTATGAAGGCCGTTGGCAGGGCCATTATGTACCGAGCCAGCATCACAACATGGTAGCATGGGCCTGTGTAGATGCATTAAATCATATTCCGGAGTTGCGTGAACCTGTGGTGCTGGCCCAGATGGAGACTTTTACCATGGTCGGCAGAACAGTTATAGCCGTGGCTCTCAGTTACATCACATCGAGGGGACGAGAAGAAATTTTAGTAGGAGCGGCACCCGAAAGACGAGACGGTCCCCAAGGGGCGGCCGTTAATGCGGTTTTGGACGCGATAAACCGCAAATTGTCCGAGATTCAGCGCCTCAAACCGGTCAAACACCCCCCAAGTGATGGGGTAGAGGCCGAAAGTGATGATGGCGGCGATCTTGACTCACCAGAGTCTTGAGAAAAGAGGGTTAGCTATGTCAAATGACAAATGGATTGAGGTTCCCCATCCTAACCGAACGGATAAGGCGAGAGTCCGGAAACCGTCTTCGCGGCAGGCTCCGACTCCGCAGACCTCGACGGGACCAGTGGGTAACCGGACAAGTTATGTTCAAGACGCATTTTACCAGCACCTCATGACCCAACGGGCGTTGGTGGAAGTTCTTTTTCTTGACGGGGAACCGTTGATTGGTGTCATCGACGGCTTTGATACATATGCTATTTTGCTTTTGAGCAAGAGTGAGGAAATTCTGATTTTTAAATCGGCAATTCGTTATATTCATTTGTACTTAGGCGATGGAAATACAGAAAAAAACGTGTAAGATATAAAATATGTAAGGGGAGATAATAATTGGCCGATTAAGGTTAAGTCATTTTAACTTGAGTTGAAATTCCGGTACGCCGGTGCAAAATGACGTGCTTTGTCAGTCTTCAGGTTCTTCACAGAATCACATGTGCCGACAGCATGCCTTAGAGAAGGTGGCTCGGGAAAGGATTTTTAGTCATGGAACAGCGATTAGGCCCGGAAGAATGGCCTTACCAAGGGAGAACGATATCCGTGCGTGTCGACCCGGTGCAGGTGAATACGGTGATAACGACTCGCGAAGTGGTGGTTCGTGTGCCTGCCGTCGCTGTCCTTGCCGAAACCGAGGACTCCCGGCTCGTGGTCATAAAACAGCACAGATGGGCTGTTCGCCAAACGCTTTTCGAATTGCCGGCGGGGAAAATGGACCACGGTGAAGGCGCCATCCAAGCTGCCAAACGGGAATTGCTCGAAGAAACGGGATACCAAGCCGAGAAGTGGCAATTGGTGACAACATTTTATCCCAGTCCCGGGTATACTGACGAAAAAGTCTTTTTGTACCATGCCTCGGGATTGTCATACAGTCAATCTCGCCTTGATGCGGATGAAGAAATCGAGACGGAATTGTGGACCTTGGAGGACACTGAGCATTTTGTCCAATCCACTCAAGGGGTGAATGGTATTGCGTTGATCGGCCTACAATGGTGGCTGTGTCGAAAATTGGATAGGAGCCCGTGAGACACCCGGCCATGAGGAGGAGTTTTCCGTGGAATCGGTGCCGTTGATTGAGGATATCCATGCGCAATTACTGGAAGCCAAGCATAATGGTCACGAATTACTGAAACGTTTTGGTGTTTGGATGCGCCAGCACCGTGAGAAGCGAGGATTCACAGTCACGGAACTGGCTCACCGGATCGGTGTGTCGCAGGTGTTGGTTACGCGTGTTGAGCGCGGCAACGCAGTGCTCAGCGAAGGCAAGCTGTCCAAAATTTTCGAAACACTGGAAATCCCGCCAATTGTTTGGCGCCACTTTCAGGACAGCCCTGGGGAACCCGGTGTCAATGAATTGGCGCATGCCTTGCATACTCAACTTCAAATCGCACGAATTTGTTGTCCGGCTTTGCTGATCGAGTTCGGCTGGTATGTACGCCATTATCGTCATCACAAGGACTGGACAGAGACCCAATTGGCGGCGAGAGTGGGTGTCACCAAGCAGACGATATGTGGCGTGGAACAAGGGAAGATGGTTCCGAGTGCGACATTAATTATTCACTTAGTCGAGCAGTTGGATATCTCTCTTCGGGACTGGCGAGTGCCTGAGGCCTATCAAAATCAAATGGAGCCGCAGGATTTGTTTTGGAACACGTTAAAACGATTATGGCCTAATTTGGATGCTGAAGACGAGATGATCGTGTTGCAATTGGTGGCGCGTTTGAGCCGCGAAGAAATGCATGAGGATGACCACGAGAGTTGGAGATCAAGCGAAAAATTTGAATCACAACTCTTAGGTCTAGATCCCTGATAGTCGTCATAGGCTGTGGCAGGGGGGACAGCCTATGATCGCAAGACGCCCTATCACTATATGGGATGAATATTTCAGCCAATACCTGATACCTATTTATATTGCCCTGGCCATGTTTGCCGTAGGCATAGTCTTTGGGGCCTTGGCCATTGAAACATTAACACAGGCGGATATTTTATCGCTTTCCACATATCTCCGTCATTTTATTCATGTGGAAACATCAACTACCCCTCCTTATGCGGGGATATTCCCCCCCGCTCTGATTGGCAACCTTAAAATCTTGGGGTTGTTCTATGTTCTGGGGATATCTGTAGCCGGAATGCCTCTGGTACTGGTCGTCTTGTTTTTCCGTGGATTTGTCCTGGGTTTTACCGGTGCCTTTCTCATTTCATCTCTTCACTGGCAAGGAATCGCTTTAACCATCATCGCCGTCGTCTTACAAAATGTGTTTATTGTCCCGGCTCTCATTATTGTCAGCGGAGTGGCGCTGGGATTTTCCTGGCAGTTAATTGCCGCCAGGGGCACTGTCGGCAGAAGTTCATTGGTTCAGAAATTCGGGGCCTTTACCACCTTGGTTGTGCTAATGGCCCTGGTTATTGCGGTGGGGAGTGCTGTGGAGGCTTATGGCTCACCCTTTTTGATTCATATGGCGGCAAGGTGGGGTATTTAATCTGCCATGACGTGCCGACGCCATGCCATCAAGCTCTGAAAGGCGTTGTAACCAAGAGTCCGAGCTTGAGCGGGAGTGATTGCCATAAACGATAATTTCTTTGAAGCCGGCCATTGCGCGAGTCGCCACAGTTCCGGACTCGGCAGAGTGGCCAGCACGGGATATCCCCCTATGGTTCCGCGCTGATTCAAAAGAATAATGGGCTGCCCGTCCGGCGGAACTTGAATGGAGCCCGGGACAGTTCCCTTAGACAGTTTGGTCGCGGATTCGCCATGACCTTTGACGGGAACGCCCTTGAGGCGAATTCCCATGATATTGCTCGCCGGGGTCATGGAATAATCCCCGGCGAAAAAGGTGTGAAGAGCCTGGGTTGAAAATTCTTTGTCGTCCGGGCCCACCACGACTCGAAAGGGCGAATAGTCATCCCAAAGGTCTTGTGGCCATTCTACATTTTGAGAAGAGGGGGTATCTTGGGAAATAGAAGTATCTAAGGAGTTCTTGATGGGAATCCGATCACCCTTACGAAGCGATCGCCCTTGCCAGCCGCCAATGGCGGCAGTAAAGTCGGTGGCGCGGCTGCCCAGCATCAAAGGGGTGTCCAGTCCGCCCCGAATGGCCAGATATGCTCGCTGGCCCCGCAGCTTCGTCAGACGCACAACTTCGCCAAGTTTGGCGGAGAAGGTGGCTTTGTTGTGATAGAGGTGCGAACCAATCCGGATATCTTGAACACCGGCAACGGAAAAGATAATCGGGGTGTCGGCAATAAATTCTAAACCTTGATAGGTCATTTCGATGGCAGCATCCTCCAAAGAATTACCGACCAACGTGTGAGCGATGGCAAACAGGCGAAAATCTGCCGGGCCCGAGCGGCTTAGACCCAAATGTTCATATCCCCGTCGGCCACTGTCTTGTATATGCGAAAAGGGTCCCGGATGTATGATTTCTATCTCGCTCATGCCCTCTTCTCCCAAACTTCGAGGGCCAAGGGATGTGCCAGGAGTTCCTGGTACTCAGCCGGGCTTATGGGCGTAAAATGAAGCCAATCCCCTTGTCGATAGGGAATTGGGAAGGTGCTGACGGGATCGAACAGTATAAGGGGAGTACGACCAATCAGATGCCATCCCCCCGGGGAACTCACCGGATAAATACCACTCTGTTGTCCTCCGATGGCTACCGAACCGGCAGGGACACGCACTCGGGGAGTCTCTTTTCTTGCTGTAACCAATTCCAAGGGCAGGCCCGACAAATAGGGAAATCCAGGAGAGAAACCGATCGCTTCGACGCGGTAATCCGCTCGGCTATGCAAGCGAATGACCTCATCCGGCAACAAGTGGTGAAAATCAGCCACAAAAGCCAAGTCGGGTCCTAAATCGCCTCCGTAACAAACCGGAATCACAAACCGCCGGGAAGGAAAGGTGGCTGCCGTCTGCCGGTTTATCGCGTTGTGGACGATCTTTAGTACTTCCGGCAGCGACTGATTCCACGGATATGAAATGGTCAAGCTCTGATAAGCCGGAATGACGTACCATGAGAAAGCCCCAGGGTCTTTTTGCAGTCTTTCGAAAATGTGGTACACGTTGTCCATGTTTTCATACCCGGGTTCCATAGAAAAGTCGAGTCGTAGATTGAAATCTCCCAAAATGTACAAACGAATGGCCAATGGTGCTAATGCCGCTCCTTCGCCCTTATTGTTATATGATTTTATCGTAACGGTAAACTGCTAGCTCCATCCATACTATAGGGAATCAGGTGCAATTTCTTTCAGTATGGGTCTTGACCCGCCTTTGCAGGAAAGGAGCGGATTCTTTGGGAAAGTGCCTGACGAGATTCACCCACAGGGATTCGCCAAAATCCCCCTAGAACCGTTGTAATCGAGTCTGTGGTTACCGGTTCTGTTGAATAAATGGCGTGTGGGGCCCACTTTTTTATCTCTTGACGACGCGAGACATTTTACGTTTCCCGCGATGGCGGAAGACAGGCACCCACGTATCCGGTTTGCAAAGAGCAAAGACTTTTTTAGTATATCACACACTTTGTATCTGAGAGCATTGACGATAAAGGCCATCGCCTACAGGCGAACGTCTGTCATCTCCGTTCTGAACGGAAGGATTTGCCCCGCACTTCGGTAAAGTATGGAAGGAAGATCCATTGAAAGGATTTCTCGCATGTGAAGAGGCCTAATGGCACATCGCCTAAGAAAGGTGCTCTTGGGAAGCCGGTGTCGAAAGATCTTGGGGAGATCGCAGGTGCGGGGATTGCTACCGTTGGCATTTGGGATAGGAAATGCTATAAGGTTAAGAGAAATTGTTTGACCAAAGGAGGAACATGATGGCTTTATATGCCGCGTGGTTGACAATTGTGGATCCGGAATTAAATCAAAAAGTCCGACCCCAGCATCTGAGTTATGTCAAGGCCTTGTATCAGCAAGGAAAAGTGGCCTGGGCCGGACCTTTTTCCGATAAATCGGGGGGGATGGTGGTTTATCAGGCCATGACGAGTGACGAGGCAGAGGATTTGGCTCGCAATGACCCGGCGGTAACTTCCCAAGCACGGAGTTTGGTCTTGAAGATATGGGATTTGCTGGATTGGGAGCACTTAGACCCATCGGCCCCCTTATCTTGAATGAACGATATTTAAGTCTTTAAGGCACACTGGTGACCCATGGATGGTGGATCTCACCTAGGTGTACGGTTGCAGGGTTCAGGTGCCATCTTGTCATGACGACCCCTTCAAAACCTTACGGGTTTGGATGCGGGCTTAAAGGTGTTGACAGCATAAGCACCCAGAAAGTTTGGCAGCTGATGGATCCCAGGTAATATGGCCATTTCGGAGAAAGGAGAACAGGCGGGCGCTATCCTTTGTTCCGAAGGGTCAGGCCTCCCTCACCAATAGATGAAATCAGTTCCCGTCATCGTGATTACCGGGTGCTCTCGGGGCATTGGGCGGGCTTTGGCCAAGTCGCTGGGCGAAAAGAATTACCGTGTTGTGGCTACGGCCCGGCACAGAGAATCGCTTGCGGATCTTCCCGTCCAAGCCCGTTTGACGTTGGATGTAACGAAAACAGAGGATGTTAAAAATGCGTCCGAACTGGTCAAAGAGCAATTTGGCCGTATTGATGTGCTGATTAACAATGCCGGAATCGCGCTCAAAGGCAGTGTGGAAGATGTTACCGAAGGGCAATGGCAACATCTTTTCGATGTCAATGTTATGGGCCCCGTGCGTATGATCCAAGCCTTCGCGCCCCACTTCCGTCAACAAGGTCACGGCCGGATCGTTAACGTGACAACTTTGTCAACGGTGTGGGGAACACCGTTTTTAGGAACTTATGCCGGCAGCAAAGCGGCTCTGGAAACCGTGAGCATGGCTCTTGGGCGAGAACTGAGTCCATGGGGAATTTCCGTCATTGTGTTGCGAATCGGATTGACCGACACGGAATTGCTGGCGAAATCCCATGAACGGTCTGAAAGATGGGTGACTCCAAGATCTCCATACTGGCAGCAATATCAGACCGGAGAAAAAATATTTAATCGCATCCGCCGTTATGCCCTGCGTCCGGAAATTGTGGTCCGCGACATCGAAAGGGTAATCAACCGGCCCCACCCCCGCGCTATACGGACGATACCTTGGTCAGCCAGAGTCAGTGAGAAAATTATGCCTTTTGTCCGCATTTTAAAGATTGGAAGGCGGTAAGTCTCTCGCTATTCTTTTTTTTTTCGGCACAAAGGCATGGCAGGTCAATTAGAGTCATTCATAGGAATGCCAAGGTGTGGAAGGATGGTGATTTGACGAATTGCGTGCTCTTTACCGGGTGGACCAGAGTTAAAGGGAAAGAGTTTACGGCAATCAACTGACGGGAAAAGGGTTAGGGGCGGATGGTACCGAAGTATTCTCATTGAGGGATTGACCGGACAGATGGCTTGATCAATTCCCGAGAAAGGCGGGACGTTGAGGAATCGAAATTGGGAACATATAATCAAGGAGGGGCAAAAATATTCGCTCCATGACGGCATCATAGCTCCACTGGGGTCGAGCCACCGGAAGCCAAGCGATCACGTGTTATCGGACGTTCTCGGCCCGGCAAGTTGAGTGCATCATTTTTGCAAAATTGTTTAGATTGTTATGACAAGTTCGTATATGCAGTCAGTTAAAAGGATTGAGCGAAAAAAGAGAGACGGCCTCCCTCTCTGTCTTGAAGGAGGGGCCTCGCTACCGGAAGAAAGGAAGATATTTATGGAAGCGCGGGGCAGAATCCTGTGGCAACCGGATCAAGAAACGATAAATACCGCGAATATTACACAATATCAAAGATGGCTAGAGGAGAACCAAGGTTTGAAAGATCTTCATGATTACCAGAAATTGTGGGAGTGGTCCGTAACCCACGTTCCGGACTTTTGGTTGTCACTGTGGCAGTATTTTGGGATGAGGACGGACACTCCATATCAAGCGGTTTTGACAGGCGACACTATGCCGGATGTCCATTGGTTTGAAGGAGCGGAACTGAATTACGCCCAGTATGCCTTTCGCTTCAAGAATGCGGGGCCTGCGTTAATTTTTCGCCGTGAGGATGGTAGACAACTCCAATGGTCATGGAAGGAACTAGAAGATGAAGTGAGGAGGATTAGGGGGGGGCTCAAGAAATTGGGAGTGCAGGCGGGAGACCGTGTTGCCGCATATCTTCCGAATATTCCCGAGAGTGTGGCCGCTTTCTTGGCTACCGCGAGTCTCGGAGCTGTGTGGTCGAGCTGCTCGCCGGATTTCGGCCTTCAGGCGGTCTTGGACCGCTTTCAGCAAATTGAGCCCAAGATCTTGTTGGCAGTTGACGGCTATTTATATGGCGGCAGAACTTACAACCGTGTGCCGGTTGTTGAGATATTGCAAGAAAAGCTGTCATCTGTGGTGGCCACGATCTTGGTGCCCTACCTGGATCCCCATGCGAGACATGCGCACATGCTGTCCTATAACGATCTTGAATCTTCGGAACCGCTATCATTCCAGAGGGTGCCCTTTGAGCACCCTCTGTGGATTCTCTACTCGTCCGGAACTACGGGGTTGCCTAAAGCTATCGTACAGGGACACGGCGGTATCTTGCTGTCTCATTTGATGGCGTTGACATTTCATCTCGACTTGCGGGCTAAGGACCGTTTTATGTGGTTTACGACGACGGGATGGATGATGTGGAATATGCTGATATCAGGTTTGCTAGTGGGGGCTACTATTGTTCTCTATGACGGCAGTCCTACCCATCCATTTCGGGATACGTTGTGGCAATTGGCAGAAGAAACGCGGTTGACGTTTTTCGGTACGAGTGCCGCGTATCTCACGATGTGTGAAAAGGCCGAATTGGAACCTCGAACCAGAGACTTAAGCGCAATGCGTGGAATTGGATCTACCGGGTCCCCTTTGAGCCCCGAATCTTTTGAATGGGTTTATCGGCACGTTTCTTCCGATCTATGGCTAACGTCCCTAAGCGGGGGAACTGACGTCTGCACTGCAGTGGTCGGAGGTGTTCCGATTTTACCGGTACGCAAGGGCGAAATCCAGTGCCGATATTTAGGCTCAAAGGTTGAGGCTTTTGATGTCAATGGCAAGGCAGTAATGAATGAAGTGGGCGAATTGGTCCTGACCGAGCCTATTGCATCCATGCCGGTGTATCTCTATGGAGACAGGAACAAAGAACGGTATCAAGCCAGTTATTTTGACATGTACCCCGGTATTTGGCGCCACGGCGACTGGATCCTGATCCATGATGACGGCAGTGTGGTGATATATGGTCGGTCGGACGCTACGATTAACCGCGGTGGGGTAAGAATGGGAACCAGTGATTTTTATCGTGTCGTGGAAACAGATCCCATGGTGGCGGACAGTATCATTATTGATCTCAGTGTCCCTGGTCATCCCAGCCGCTTAATCTTGTTTATTGTCACCGTGAATCCTTCTGACGGAACAACTGAACTGAAAACATCTTTACGGACACGACTGCGAGAGCAGTTATCACCTCGTCATGAACCCGACCAAATCTATTTTATTCCCGAAGTCCCAAAAACTCTGAATGGCAAGAAGATGGAGATTCCATTAAAACGCGTTCTCACAGGGGTCGATCCGGCGAAAGCATTTAATCCGGGAACCATGGCGAACCCAGGCGCCATGGATTATATACTTGAACAGATCAGGCCCAAGTTCTCGGAGTAAGGGGGGCTCGTTACACCCCCTTACTCCGCAAACCGTACGAAGAGTTGAGGCCTCATTTATTCCACGTGAAACGTTAACTCGTCCACGGTGGTGATTCGGGCAAAAAATGGCAATGCATATTTCAGGGAGGCTTCATGCGCTTCGGGGCTGAGGGCGGCCGTGGCATCTTGAGCAACGACAAAATTGTAGCCCAGATCAGCCCCCACTCTGACGGTGCTTTCGACACCGATATTTGTGGCAATCCCGCCAATAACAATAGTATTGACGTCCAAAGCACGCAAGAGATGATCTAATTCCGT
>JAKACM010000079.1 GCA_021821465.1 Bacillota bacterium | reverse complement strand
AGGCACCACTGAAACTTTGCTGAAAGGCTAAGTAGATCACAGCTGCACCGTAAGGACTAATCGTAGTTCCAGAGCAATACGAATTGCCACTGGAACTCTCTGCTACGCCGCAATTATAGTAGCTTGCGAGAGGCTACGTCCCCTCCGAAGACAACTTACTTTGGAGGGTCTGACATCCCGTAACTAACGCAGACATCACCGTCGGACACGTCGCCGTGCTATTCCCGCAGGCTTGCATCACATCCGTATCGCCAGCGGGTAATCCGATACCAAAATTCGATTCCATCGACTCAATTGCAAACACGACATGCGCATCAAGTCCTACCGCAATGGCGGCAAGATTAGTCAGTAGCCAAATTAGGGAATTGACTATTGCCAGTATCTGTTTCGTCAGAGTTGTCGATCGTATCTACCGTTCTCGGATAACCGGTTGCTAATAACGAATACGACGATAAATCAATGATCTCCATGAAAATCTCTCCTCTTTGAAGAACTAGGCCAGACAAGTGTTAGGAACGGTGCCACAACTCGTCGAAACACTCGTCGTTTCCTGATCTTTTTGTGCCGTCGTGAGAGTCCCTTCGGTATACCCGTTGTTGATAAAACTGTAGGCCGGTTGGGCTTGTTGCCACGCGAGGTTCAAACTATTGACCGCATTCGTTCCACCGGCATTGATGGGTCCATAAGCAACTGTATTGTACCAACTGCACGAGTCACAAAACATCGTAAATTGGCCACTGCCCGTGCCGATCGCCAGACCATCCGCACACAATTGGCCGAGAACCTTAGACATCGCCGGTCCCCCCACGACAATCACGAGCTCGCTGCTCTTAATCCAGTTGGCAGCTTGGACCACATCTCCTGTGATTTGAGACGCAGGTGTGCTTATATCATTCGCGGCCCAAAAAGCTGCGCTTAAATCGAGGGGATCATCGCCATAAAAATAGATTGCGGTATTCGCCATCACTCAAATCCTCCTTTGTGTTAGAGCCATGAAAGTGGCTCGAAAAGATGCCTTCAGTGTACGAGCCGAATCTTATTCCTGGCGTATACGAACCTGATTTCTATCTGATTTGTACCGGATAGAAACCTTCACGCAGAATACGCGGGAGGCAAAATTGGCCACTGATCCACTTGCGCAGGATCCACGTTTAACAGATAGCCCGCGGCACGCCGGATACGAAGAAATCGCGGATGATGAAGATCCAGTTCAATCGCACGACGAATCCGATAGATTTGAGGAAAGAGGTCGGTCGATGTGCGCCGTTCGCCTGGCCATCCGACATGCAATAGCTGAGAGGCTGGCAGAATGTGTGGGATAGCGCAACAAGTAGTATAAGATTTGATAAGAACGAGCGGGCAAAGCCATAAATTGGTCAATACGCCAAACGTCTTGCCGAAGGAGATCGATACTTATCGCGTGATCTAACGGAATTCGTATGGTATTCATTCCCTGCACTTCCTTCGAAAAAGGTCCGCGACTTGGGTTGCTGCGATGCTCCTCGTAAAATTCGTTCCGTGTGGAGACTCTTCCCCAATAGATAACGCCAGGAAGCACTTTTTTGTGACAGGAAGGGGCAATAAGGATGCGAATGATGCCGGTGGTAAAAACCGGTAGTGAGTGTGAGATTTGATGCACAGATCATTAGTAGGCAATGTGTGGCATTAATTTTCATTACCTATGCGTGTAAGTGGGAATCGGCTGATTTTGGCGACAAATGGTATGGATCAAGCCGTGTGTTCACGTCATATCACTAACGAGGAGTAACGTTTCCGATCGAACGAGTACCTAAGAAACTCATGGTTAATATGACATCATCCATTCATGGCAGTGTAACTAAACAAGCTGGTTTGGCGTTGTCTTAGATGTTGGGAGGCAACAGCTATGTTGATGATACGGCCGTCACGATTGGTAGTGCATACACGGCACAACAAGAAAAGGCGTCTGGGTATGGTAGCCGGGCTGATAACAGGGCTCATCTTAGCATTTATCGGCACAGGATATTGGATGGTACAAAATGCGAGACAAACAACCAATCTTGTGAACCAGGTAGAAAGAACGCTTCACAACGATAAGAAAATAGGTGTCCCCCCATCCCAAATAATGGGGGTAGACCAACAACTGTCCCAAGTCCACCATCAATCCTTTGTTTTTGTTCCGCTTCGGTTTTTCGGAACACTTTTTGACGTGCCCCAAAAACTTCATGCCCTGCAGACACAAGCATCGGCTCTTCCTGCCCAAGATGCGCGAAACGCGCGTCGTTTGGCGATTTCGTGGGGACAGAAACTCATCAAAGAGCAGGGGGTCTATGCCTCAATGAATACTTCTCAATTATCACAGAAGGTCGCACACCTTTCTCGCTTGGGGCAACTGCTAAGCCAGATCAAGTCATGGGAAACGCAATATAATACCTGGCATCATGCTTTAGAACACTTGGCTTCCTTAGGAGGTGGGCTTAACCACGACCAGCCCAATCATGTGCTTTCAGCGGTGGAAAGTCTTAACACCCGCTTGAAATCCCGGGGTGAATATTGGCAGGGGGTTAAGAGTGCCGAGTCGACTCTCAGTCAATCTCAACATTACTTGCATGAAAATCCGTTACAAGAACTGGCTCATTACTCCTCCATGATAGCTGCCCTCAACAAGGCCTATCAAGGTCTTCAACCGCCAACTGAGTCTCAACTCTTAAACATATTGGCTTCTATGAGCGGCGGACTAACCAACAATCAACCTGCAGATATTGTGCACGCCATATCGGTGTTGAAGGGGCGTTTGAGTGAAGCCAATAGCCAGTGGAAGGGGTATGATCAGGCCCAAAGTGCCGTGAACAACTCCTCAACCTATCTCACGAGTTCGGTGTTAAGTCAAATCAATCAACATCAGACAATCTTAACCCAATTGAATGATGCGATAACCAATCTTCAACCGAACATTCCTGCATCGTTAGGCAATCCCTTTGGTTCGTCATTTCAAAACTACTTAGCTACCCGCCAAAGCCAAGTGTCCGTGGCCGTCTATAATGCCAATACCGGTGCCACATACAGTTTTAATTCGGGTTTAAGTTTCGATACCGCGAGTATCGTGAAAGCTACGATTATGGCGACATTGCTGTGGCAATCGCAAAAGTCCGGCACGTCCCTGACATCTTCGGAACAATCCCTGATGATTCCAATGATCGAAGACAGCAGTAATTCGGCCGCCACCAGCCTATGGGATGATGCCGGAAGATCCGCAGGAATTGGAGCCTTTTTGGCGACTGCCGGTATGAATCAAACCGTTCCCGGAAAGCAGGGATACTGGGGTTTGACCCAGACTACCGCATTGAATCAAGTAGCCTTGCTTAAGCTATTAAGCTATCCGAATCCAATTCTGTCTTCACCTTCTCAGAGTTATGCCAACAATCTCATGACTCATGTTATTGGTTGGGAAGCCTGGGGTGTTTCGTCGGGAGTGACTCCAGGCACTACCGTTTCCTTAAAGAATGGCTGGCTGCCCATCGGCTCCCAAGGCTGGGAAATCAACAGTATCGGCCATGTGATGGGAAGTGGGAGAAATTATGTCGTGGCCATTTTATCGCGGAATAATCCGTCCGAATCTTACGGCATTCAAACCGTCGATGTGATTTCCCAATATATTTGGAACAGTCAATGACATTTCCGAGATGACGGCTGGGACCGGGGACATATCACTTGCCAGAGAGGTTGGGGTGGATTGTTAAAGACTCCTATCCCAAACTCAAGGCTTAAACAATTCATTGACGATAGTCTCGCGGTTCAACAAAAACTGTTTCGTGACAACGTAATGATCGGTGTCTTCGTAAGCGATTGGGGAAAGGGGGGACGTGTCACAAGAAAAAATCATGGCCCCGGGATATCCCAAAAGGATTGGCGAATGCGTGGCCACAATAAATTGCGATTGCCCCCGTTGTTGGTGCTCCCAAAAAATACGCAAGAGGGCAAGTTGGCGTGTCGGGGTCAAGGCCGCTTCCGGCTCATCTAAGAGATAGATGGCCTTGCCCTTGTTCCGCAAGCGATGTTCGAATAGTGAGAGAAAGGACTCTCCGTGGGATTGTTGATGAAGAGACCGGCCGCCGTAGGCGTCATAGTTGCCTGAAGGTTCTCTTGCGATTTCATCAATATACGAGGAAAAGTTAAAGAAACTTTCCGCCCGGAGAAAAAATCCGTTGGTCACCTTGGGCAGCCAAGACAAACGAAAATGGTCAGCGAGAGAGGGCCCTGTCTCGGTGGTGGAAAATGTGTTATCCCGGCTGCCTCCTTCGGGGTTAAATCCCGCGCACTCGGCAATGGCCTCAAGGATAGTCGATTTGCCCGAGCCATTTTCCCCCACAAAATAGGTGAGCATGGTGCTGAAATGAAGTTCCGATAGGCCCTGGATGGCGGGAAGATTAAAGGGATAGTGAGAGGTGTCCTCGGGCCAGTTTATCTTCTTAACGGTTTTAAGAAACATGTTATATCATCTCCTGAGCTATGTTAGGACGAATTTTGTCACTCCCTTAAGCCCATGCATAATTGAAGCTGGCAAAAACACTTCGTGAATCCATGCTTGGGATCACCTTTATGATGATAACTTTTGTGATGGTCGATCGGAAAGCTATTTACGGACAATAGCCGGATCAAGCGATGCCAGAATAGGGATTGTCTTGAAAAGGTGGGGGAGCATCGACCCTTTAGTCAGATTATGCCCTGGCGGTAAGCAATGACTGCCGCTTCGACCAGGTTTTTGGCCCCCAGATTTTCGACAATGGTGTTAATATGGATCTTGATGATGTTTTCGGAAAGATTTAAGGTTGTGCCAATTTCTTTATTTGTAAAACCTTCGGCAACAAGAGACAGAATATGAATATCTACGGGTTTTAGCCTGGCGGGATATTGCAAATGGTCTTCTTCAACCCATTGTATCACACGTGCCGTCAATTTCGGATCTAAGACGGCGCCTCGAGTTAAGACCTTCCGGATGCCTTGTCTACCAATTCCCCACTGCTCATCTTTGATGATATAACCTCGAGCTCCGTTGGCAAGAGCCGATCGCAATACGGGCTATGTCAATATTGTTAAGGCGGTACTTGAGGCGAAAGGTCGTTTGGGTGAGGAGGTGGGAAGATCATGAGTCTCAATGCGAAGGAAATGCAACCGTTAGGAAAGAGTATTAAGCGCAAGGAAGATCCGCGATTTATCCGAGGACAGGGTCGATACGTGGATGATATTGTCTTGCCCCACATGTTGCATATGGTCTTGGTCCGCAGTCCTTATTCCCATGCCCGCATTAAGGCGATTCACATTGAGGATGCCATGGCAATCAAAGGAGTTAAGGCCATTCTCACCGGTGAAGACTTGGGGCAAATGAACTTGGCGTGGATGCCCACATTGGCTGGGGATCGGCAGATGGTATTGGCTACCGGAAAAGTCTTATTTCAGTATCAAGAGGTTGCGGCGGTAGTGGCAGAAACTCGGGAAGCGGCAGAAGACGGAGCTTCTGTGGTTAATGTCGAATATGAACCGCTAACGCCCGTCATGGATCCCTTTTTTGCTTTGAGTGACGAGGCTTTGGTATTGCGAGAAGACCGCGAACAGAAAAACAACCACATTTTTCATTGGGAAGTCGAGGATGAAGAAGACAGACCAGGCATTGGCAACATCTCCGGTGGTGTTGAAAGAACAAATTCGGATGCCTCGGGTTCATCCCACTCCCCTTGAACCTTGCGGCTGCATCGGCGATTATCAGCAATCCACGGGCAAACTGACGTGGTATGTCACTTCTCAGGCGCCCCACGCGCACCGCACCGTGCTGTCCATGGTATCACATCTCCCGGAGCATATGATCCATGTGATTTCTCCGGATATCGGTGGAAGATTTGGTAATAAAGTGCCGGTTTATCCCGGATATATCTGCGCCGTGGTGATGTCGATGAAATTGGGACGTCCCGTTAAATGGATTGAGACGCGGACAGAAAATATTGCCACCACCAATTTTGCCCGTGATTATCACATGACAGTAGAAATTGGCGCTACAGAGGACGGACAGGTCAAAGCCTTAAAAGTCACGACGATTGCCGATCATGGGGCATTCGATGCCGCAGCCGATCCCTCCAAGTTTCCCGCCGGATTGTTTTCCGTTGTCACCGGATCCTACCGGTTTCCCGTGGCCTTTGTGGAAGTGGACGGGGTGTATATCAATAAGGCTCCGGGAGGAGTGGCCTATCGTTGCTCGTTTCGTGTCACCGAAGCCTCCTTCTTGATTGAACGCGGAATGAATACCTTGGCTTACCGCCTCAATCTCGATCCCGCCGAACTGCGGCGGCGCAATTTTATTTCTCCCCAGGAATTTCCCTATCAATCCCCATTAGGCTGGACCTATGACAGCGGCGATTATGAAACAACCTTAGATACAGCGCTTACCCTTATTGATTATCCTCGCTTACGTAGTGAGCAAAAGAAACGGCGCGATCAGGGCGAATTGGTCGGCATAGGAATTTCGACGTTTACCGAGATCGTTGGGGCGGGACCCAGTCATACTTTTGATATTCTCGGCATTAAAATGTTCGATAGTTGTGAAATCAGGATTCACCCCACGGGCAAGGCCATTGCTCGACTGGGTACACGTCATCAAGGTCAGGGTCATGAAACCACGTTTGCTCAGCTCATCGCCCAGGAACTGGGTTTGTCTGCCGAGGATGTGCTCATCGAAGACGGCGATACGGATACGGCACCTTATGGTCTCGGAACTTATGCCAGTCGTAGTACGCCCACGGCGGGGGGAGCGGCGGCGTTGGCGGCCAGAAGAGTGCGAAAGAAGGCGCGGGAGATTGCGGCGCATTTGCTTGAAGTATCTCTGGAAGATGTAACCTGGGACGGGATCCGGTTTTCGGCCAAAGGGTTAAGTTCCCATAGTGTGACGATGGTGGATGTGGCCTTAGCAGCCTATACCAATTTGCCGGAGGGGATGGAACCGGGAGTGGAAGCCACGTATTATTACGATCCACCTAATCTCACATTTCCTAACGGCGCATATATTGCGGTCGTGTCGATTGACCGGGGCACGGGGCAAGTGCATGTCGAACGGTTTGTCGCGGTCGATGACTGTGGAACAGTCATCAATCCGATGGTAGTGGAAGGGCAAATTCATGGAGGGCTACCGAGGGTTTTGGTATTGCCTTCATGCAAGAAATTGCCTTTGATGCGGACGGTAACAATCTGGCGCCCAATTTCATGGAATATTTGGTGCCGACCGCAATGGGAGCTTCCCATTGGGAAACAGGTCGTACCGTCACCCCCTCTCCTCACCATCCTATCGGTGCGAAAGGTGTCGGCGAATCTCCTAATGTCGGATCGTCGGCGGCCTTTGTCAACGCGGTGGTGGATGCCTTGTCGCCTTACGGCGTAACCAATCTCGAGATTCCGTTATTTCCGTGGAAAATATGGGATGTCCTCAAAGAACATGGTCTGACGACGTCGTAAGCAGAGGAGCGATTAAGATGGATCCGGTGATACAAGACGCAGCACGGCGAGACTTGGCGGGGGAACCTTATGTGTTTGTAACCGTAACCCGAATACGTCCCCCCACCCCGGCTATTCTGGGAGCGCATGCCATTGTTGATCAAAACCGGCAATTAACTGGCTATGTTGGCGGCGAATGTACCCGCCGGATCTTACTGGATGTTGCTCAAAACGTGTTGGCCGACGGGAAACCCTCTTTGCTGTTATTATCACCCGACCCGGATGATGAGATCATAATGGCCCATGACGAAGCAAGTTATTTGGTGAAACCGATGACATGCCATTCGGGAGGAACCATTGAACTTTTCTTGGAACCGCATCTTCCCCATGACTCGCCGGTTGCCAAAAATCTGCTTCAATTGGCTTCCCAATTGAGTTTTCGGGTGCAAAATGCAGCCTTTACACCAGAGGATGACTGGGATGCCCTCGAAGAACGGATTCGTCACCTGAGCCAAGACGGCGGATTTGCCGTCTTGGCTACCATGGGACAATATGACGATTGGGCGATTGAGGTCATCAAACAGGCTCCCTTCTCTTATCTCGGAGTCGTGGCCTCTCCTCGCCGAGGGGAATTGCTGCGAGAACGTTTCTTAGACGGGCGTGATCCCCATGATCCGTGTATGATCTCCATTCCGGCCGGATTCGATTTACATTCCAGGCGTCCCGAAGAAATTGCCGTGAGCATTTTGGCGGAGATCATTGCCGTGCGCCGCAAGTCCCAACCTTTGCCTGTGCGGACTTTGGTGGCCGAGACGAGTGCTTTTGTCATCCATCCGGTGTGCCATATGACAGTGAACTTGGCTGAGACTCCTTATCAAGCACAATTTGAGGAAAAAACATGGGGGTTTTGCGCAGCATCTTGTCGAGAGGCATTTTTACAAGAACCCGAACGATATGTTCAAAACAAGGAGGCATGAATTCTTGAAAAATTATCAAGGTGTTGTGGAAATGGATGCCGTACTCAACGTAGTTTGGGAATTTGTGCAAGATCCTGATGCGATTGGGCGCTGTATGCCTGATGTGATTCAATATCAGGTATTGGACGACCATCACGTGCATGCCAAGGTCCGAGTCGGTGTGGGACCGGTGCGCGCAGTGTTTGATATGGAGACAGGCATCGAAGCATTGGATGAACCTTACCAAGCCCGCTTAAATGCGCAAGGAGGGGGCATGGGAAGCGGCTTTCAATTGCAGAGTACAATGCATCTGACGGAAGATGGGGGGGTTGTGTCTCTAAATTGGGTAGCGGATGTCGGTGTGAGTGGTCCCTTAGCCACTTTGGGAGGAAGACTCTTGGATAATCAAGTAAAAAAGATTACGGCGCAGGTCTTTGAAAATATTCGGCAAGGTGTTGCAGATCAACTAGCTAAATAGGCCACCGGTAAGGAGAATGCGGGTGAATGCGTGCGACATCTGGAGTCGACAACTAAGCCAAGCGGGATATGTTTGTGATGATATGCTGTCTTGTGCGTGTTATGCCGTAGACCGCTTACACCGCCCTTTGCTTGTAGAAGGGCCTGCGGGGGTTGGGAAAACCTTTTTGGCAAAAGCCTTGGCCCAATGTCTCCATAAGCCGTTGGTGCGCCTGCAATGTTATGAAGGACTTGATGCACCCCAGGTTTTATATGATTGGAATTATGCCAAGCAATTGTTGGCGGCCCATAGTGCCGGAACGGGAAATTCCGTGGACAACTTATACCGTTGGGAGTATTTGCTGGAACGTCCGCTACTCAAGGCTCTTCGTCTTCGACCTTCACCGGTTTTGCTCATTGATGAAGTGGAACGGGCGGATGAAGAGTTTGAAGCGGTGTTATTGGAACTATTGGGCCAGTTTCAAATCACCATCCCGGAATTAGGAACAATTGTTGCCGAGGAACCTCCTTGGGTGATTCTCACATCGAATCGCAGCCGGGATTTATCCGATGCCTTAAGACGTCGATGTTTATACACCTGGTTGGATTACCCTACACCGGAACGGGAATTGGCCATTATTCTTCAGCACGTGCCGCAACTGTCTTCCGAGATTGCCCAGCGCGTGGTGCAAGCCGTTAAAACCCTTCGCGGATGGAATTTGCTTAAACGCCCAGGCTTAGCCGAATCCATTGACTGGGCCAAAATGCTCCTGGAATTTCGGGAGGAAGACTACTCAGAGACTATAGTTAGATGGACTTTGTCGACGATATTGAAAACGCAAGATGATTGGATTGTGGTGGAAAATCGAGGCATTCGTGCCTTATGGACGGAGTAAGGGTGGATCGTTTTGTGCGCCGGATGGAACAGCAGACGGTAGAGTTTTCGCATTTTTTACGGGGGAAAGGATTTCCGACGACTGTGGATGAGACTCAATCGGCTCTTCAATTGTTTGCCGGGACCGAGACCCAGTCTGCACAGGATCTGCTTTCATTGTGGCGGCCCATCTTTGCGAAAACGGCCAAGCAATGGGAAGATTTCCCTGATTGGTTTAATCGGTTCTTTTATCCCGACAGAACTCGGTTGAGGGTAGGACTACACGTGCAAGAAGTTCCCAAAAACCTTTCTTTGCCGTCCGAAAGAACATCAGTGCAAAACCAATTAACTGCGTCGTCCCGGGCGCTTTTTGCCTATAGTCCGAGATGGGGTACTCTGGGGAAATTGGCTCCGGGCTCTGACATTCCTTATCACCAGATGAGACGTTGGACCCGTTATATTGCGCGGTATTGGGCCTATCCGGAACGCTGGCGGGGAATAGCTTCTCAAGGGCGGATCTTAAATTGGCGCGGTACGGTACGTGCGGCCTTCCGCTACGGAGGTGACCCGCTCAAGTGGCAGTGGCTCCGCCGCAGTCAAGAACACCTCCGCTTGGTTGTCTTGGTGGATGTTTCGGGATCCATGCAAGCGTATGTGCCCTTTTATTTGGGGCTGGTGTGGCAATTGATGCGGGAGGGAGCCCGAACGGAATGTTTCTTGTCCAGTAATCAGGTTAAACGAATCACCCCTTTTTTGCGTCACAGCGGGCCGGGAGGAGCGGTTGTGGCGGATGCGCAAGAGTTGGGCGGAGGAACGCGTTTGGGTTGGGCTTTTTCGTGGTTGCTGCACAAGTATCCCAATCTGTGTACGCGGCGCACGACGGTGCTTATCTGTTCCGACGGCTTTGATACGGGAGATTTGTCATTGTTGGCGGAATCGTTTCCGGTTCTGATTCGTCAATCCGAGCGCGTTGTGTGGCTAAATCCGCTATTATTACTGCCCGATTACTCCCCGGTATCGGCTGCATTAAAGATTGTCTTATCATACGGTCCGGAACATGTCGGCGTGGCGGACAGTGCTTCCTGGATTCATTATGTTCGGTCATGTATATAGTGACGAGGGGGATGGGGAGTGTCAGCGATTCAAGAGGCGCGACAATTGTGGACACTGGTTAACGAGGACGAGGAATCTCGGCAAGAGATGGTGCTAGCGACTTTAGTGGCGGTGGAAGGTTCAGCATATCGCCGGCCCGGGGCGAAAATGATTATGCGAGCAGATGGCCGTATGCAAGGCACATTGAGCGGGGGCTGTCTGGAAGGGGATTTATTCCAACATGCCGAACGGGTCATGAGGACCCATGAGCCATGTGTGCAACATTATGATCTGACTGAAGATGACATGTGGGGCTTGGGGATCGGATGCAAGGGACGTGTCGATATTTGGCTCGAACCTCTCGTACTAAAGGATGATTTCTGGAGAATTTTTGATGCCTGTATCCACCGTGATGCACCCATTATTTGGGGTGCGGAACTCCCTAAAGGCCGTCGTTTCTTATTCTCCGAGGCTTTTTCATGTGGAGCCGTGCCTGCATGGGCTGGGATGTTGGCGTCTTCTGGGAACAGGGCGGATGCGGGATTTCGAGAGGGTTTCTGGTGGGATGTTATGAAACCACCCTCTCGATTGGTCATTGCAGGCGCCGGACATGACGCCGAGCCCGTGGCACGCTTGGCGAACCAAGTCGGGTTTCAGGTGATGATCATGGATCCCCGTTGTCTTGTGAACAACGATCACCATTTTCCTCACACCTCACATTGTTTGACACCACCTTCAGAAATTGATGCGAATACCGTTCAAGGGGCGTATTGGGTGATTATGAATCATCATCAGCGCCGGGACGAAGAGGCACTCGCTCTGGCCGCCAGATCTCGGCCTCAATTTGTCGGCGTACTCGGACCTTTGACACGGACCTTGGAGATGTTGACCAATATGAATGTCATGTCCCAAGATCTGCCTTTGCACATGCCGGTCGGATTGGATGTGGGGGGTGAAACTCCCGAAGAAGTGGCAGTGAGTATTGTGGGAGAGTTAATGGCCTGGCGAAAAGGAGTTAGCGGGGGATCTTTGCATGGGCGCGAACACGTCCATTCGTGAAACCGGTTATGGATTCTAGCCAGTCTGACTTCTGTGGGGCCCAAACCATATGGGCGTAGGAATCAGGCATGGTACTGGATCCTGTGATGCATCAAGCCCGTCAAAGAATGTGAGACACTCACCGTGTCTAAGATAGGAATCTTCTGATTCCACCGGAGAAAGAAAGAGAGTGGCCCACTTCATTTCATACGGCAAAAAATATGGGAACCGCTCGGTTGTAAGAGTTCGGACGTTCTGAGATAATTAGGGTAGGATTTAAACATGTGATTTTAACATTTCCGCAGGGTCATGGTGTTGGCCATAATCCAACAAAAATGCAGGCCTAAAGAGCATGCTAATAACACCTACTCGAAACTTCGTAAAAGGGAAGGGTGGGTGTTCATGTGTTTTTGGAATCAAGGGCTAATCATCGTATTGGGGGAGATTTTTTCTCCCGTTCTGACATCAGATCGATCTCTGGCTCAGTTTGAGCCTATGACCGGTGCGGATGCTGTTCTCAAAAATTCAAGAAGTCAGAGCCATTGTCTCATGATTGAGGTGATGACTCTGTGAATTCCTTCAGCATTCTTTATCCGGAAAACTATGAGCGTCCGGACCATGAGCCTCTTAAATCCCCGGAATTTTTTTCTGATTTAAACCTCGATCAGATTACTCAGGCAATAACCCGCTATAAAGCGGATTATCATTTGAATGCGGTGTTTTATATGCCGTTCTATGAGATGGGGCCCATTCGTTATCGTCAGGAGATTATGCAAGATTTGGAGAACCCGGAATTGAGAAGCGTATTCCATACCTTTGCCCAATCTCAGATGGCCATGCGGGAACATTTAGTTCAACTCGACAAGATGTATTATCCCTATCAGCAAAAGGCGTGGTTCCTTGATGCGGTCAAGCTGTATCAAGATGCCGTGGATCAGTTGCTTGAGGGCATAAAAGTCTTCCCGTTCAGATCTCGGGGCTTGATAAGGTTTCGAGAGTATTTGGAAAGTTATGTGGCCTCCGCCGCCTATAAAGCCTTGTCAGCCGATACGGCCAAGATGAAGGAAGCATTATCGGGAATTCGTTATTCATTGCGAATCAAAGGCAATCGTATCGATGTTAGGCCTTACTATGACGAAGCGGATTATAGCCAGGATGTTCGGAGAACTTTTGAGAAGTTCCGTCAAGACACGGCCAAAAGTTATTTAGTCCGGTTTTCGCTGGGACCCGACTTAAATTCATTGGAAGGCCGAATTTTGGCCGGGGTGGCACAATTGCATCCGGATGTTTTTTCAAATCTGGATCGATACTGTGTCCAACATGAGGACTATGTTGACGAGACATTAGCGATTTTCGACCGCGAAATTCAATTTTATCTGGCCACATTGGAATTTATCGATACTTTGCGGCAAAGAGGATTGCCTTTCTCTTATCCCCTGGTGTCTTCATCACGGAACGTCTCCGTACAGGAGGCGTTCGACTTGGCTCTTGCGCACAAGCTCTCTGAAGAGAAGGCCGAGATCGTCTCTAATGATCTGTTGGTGAAAGACCCTGAACGTATAGTGATTGTGAGTGGACCCAACCAAGGCGGGAAAACCACGTTTTCCCGCATGGTGGGACAGCTTCACTATTTGGCGCAACTAGGGTGTCCCGTCCCGGGCCGTAATGCCCACCTGATGTTATGTGACAAAATTCTGACTCACTTTGAAAAGGAAGAACATTCCGAGAGCCTACACGGCAAACTCGAAGACGACCTCCTCCGAGTCAGAGACATTCTTTCGGAAGCGACCAGCCAGAGCCTAATCATTCTCAATGAAATCTTTACCTCCACCAGTTTGCAAGATGCCAGTTTTTTAAGTTACCGTATTTTGGAACATATTATTGATCGGGACGCCTTGTGTGTATGGGTCACCTTTATTGACGAATTGGCATCATTCAATGCCAAGACCCTGAGCATGGTGGCGAAGGGTGTTCCCGAGAATCCCGCCTTGCGCACCTATAAACTGGTGCGCAAACCCGCAGATGGGCTGGCTTATGCTTTGGCAATTGCCGAAAAGCACCGTGTGAGTTATAAGTGGTTGAAGGAGCGCATTTTATGAAGGTCTTTCTCATGTATGCCGACCGGGATTTTGATGAAAAGGCTGAGTTAGGGCCACAGGCAGAAGATCTGACAAATGATTTGGCACTGGATTCGGTGTGGAATCAAATGGCCCAAGGCGATGTTTTTACGCAAGGGGTGGTCCGCTGTGCCATGTTGGACATTTTGCATGATCCCGATGCCATTTTATATCGGCAAGAGATCTTGCAGGATTGTTTAAACAACGTGTCGGTTCTCCATGCTTTTTATCGTATTGCGGTAGAAGCTATTGAACGCGAAAAGCATGAATACTTCGGGCTTTTTAGCCATTCACCGACGACTATCTTACACCGCTCACTCAAAGTGATGGAGATCTTTGTGGGACTTTTGAAAAAACTGAAGCAAACTGCCGATGATAGCCGTGCTTCATTTGTCTCCACCGGATTTCGCCGGTTTTTTGCCATGATTGATGAGGATTTGAGCGAGGAATATTTTGCACACGTAGAGGAACAGCTGCAACAATTGCAGTTTCGCCACGGCATTCGTGTGAGTGCACAATTGGGCCAAGGCAATAAAGGGATGCATTATGTGTTGCACCAATCACGCACCGAACATCGATCATGGCTTCAACGCCTAACCCGTCAATCCCCACCGGGATATAGCATTGTGATTGCGGAAAGAGACGATCAAGGATTCAGAGCTTTAGCCGAATTGCAAGATCGGGGCACCAATCTTGTGGCCAATGCTCTGGCCCAAGCGGTGGATCATGTGCTCAGTTTTTTTGTGCGGATGCGCACGGAATTGGCGTTTTACTTGGGATGCATTAATTTGCACAATGAGCTGGTGAAAAAAGGGGAAGCGACGTGCTTTCCGGAAGCCGTGAACAATCCCTCGAGAATCTTCACCTGCCGGGGGCTATATGACATATCTTTGGCCATAAATCTTCCGAAAGGGATTGTCGGCAATTCCGTAAGCGCGAATGGAAAAAAGCTAGTCTTTATTACCGGGGCTAACCAAGGTGGGAAATCGACATTTCTCCGCAGTGTCGGTCTCGCCCAACTGATGATGCAGTGTGGAATGTTTGTCGGGGCGGAGAGCTATCATGCCAGTATCTGCGAGCAAGTGTTTACGCATTACCGGCGCGAAGAAGATGCTTCGATGACCCATGGCAAATTTGACGAAGAGTTGCACCGAATGAGCCAAATGGCCAACCTTCTGACGGCCAATTCGCTGGTTCTGTTTAATGAATCGTTTGCTGCGACCAATGAGCGGGAAGGGGCAGAAATTGCGCGGCAAATTATTGAGGCATTGGTGGAAAAAGAGGTGAACGTGTTTTTTGTGACCCATTCATATACCTTGGCTCATGGTTATTATGAGCGTAAAGTGAACTATGCGCTTTTTTTGCGGGCCGAAAGAACGCAAGAGGGGATAAGAACATTTAAATTGTTGGAAGGTGAACCGTTAGAAACAAGCTATGGTGAGGATTTATATCGACAAATATTTGAAGCCGACAATGCCCGGGCTACACATAAGGAAATGAATAACTCGATATGAGAGTGGTATTCTTTTCCGCAGAGACCATGGGCTCCGAGTCGCTGACATGGACCTTTGTAGGAAATCGCATGCATTCGTCAGGAGAAATCATGAATTGAGATCACAAGCCGTGCTCTCAATCCTCCTCAGGATTCGTAAAATCTTGGCACAATCCCTTGTCAACTGCGAAAAAGGGGAGTACAACAAAAGCAGCAACCGGATTTTCTTGCGGTTTTCTTCTTTCTTTTGCCACTTGTTGTGGTCATGATCCATTACCCCGAAATGTTCTCGATTGATTATGGCGACGGAACGCGCGGATGTTCCGAACTGAAGTGAATTTTCATCCGGTGAAGGATAGAGAAATCCGTCACCGGGGATAGGGGCAACCCGGAGTAAGACGCACATTGGAGGTTTTTCGTGATCCAATGCGCAAAAGGGATTCGTCGGAGCTTAAGGTCAAGTCGTCCTAACGAAAGGAGTTAGCCAATGTTTCACGATCGTATTGATGCCGGACGGCAATTGGCTCGGCACTTGCGCTATCTTCAGGGAACAAAACCTCTGGTGTTGGGAATCATACGAGGGGGAGTGCCTCTCGCCTTTGAAGTGGCCCGAAATTTGGAAGGGACTTTGGGGATCATTTGGGTGAAGAAGATTGGATCTCCCGATAATCCCGAGTATGCTTGGGGAGCCATGACAGACCCCCATGAGATTGTCCTCTCGAATCTTATGCCGATCGACGAAGAATATGTCAGAGAAGTGGTCAAACGCCAGGAAAGAGAATGGGAAGTTTGGCGCCGGCGATTCGGTGCCGCCACATCCCTGGACACCTGCCTTGGACGCGTGGTTGTTATAGTCGATGATGGCATCGCCACGGGCTCCACAATGATAGCCGCTCTTCGTCGGGTACGATCCTTTCAGCCGTCTCGTTTGATCGCAGCAGTGCCGGTGGCTCCCATAGAGGCCGTCGAAAGTATCAAGGCGGAAGCCGATGATTGGATCGCGATCGAAACCCCTTCCCATTTTCACTCCGTAAGCAGTTACTATGATGATTTCCGTCCGGTAAGTGATGAAGATGTGGCAGCTTATCTTGATCAGAGCCTTCGGCAACCCTAAACGGGTAAATGAAAATCCGATGGCAAGATGTCCGATACTCCTCTTTCCGGCCCGAGCGTGTGGAAGCCCGGCCAACCCATTCCGAAAGGCATGCACATCCCTTGGTCACAGAACATGGTCAAAATTCGGCAACCTGTCGCTCGATGTCATGCTCACATCGCAAATGTCTTGGTGGATGCCTTGCACAAACTGACGACGGAACTCGTCATGCGGTTTGATGTGATTGCCATCGAAGATCTGAACGTTGATGGCATGCTCAAAAATTATCATGAGCCATTGCGGATAGGGGCTTTGGTGAATTCCGTCGTCAGTTGGAATATAAAGCGGCCCGCCACGGCAAGACGCATAATCCGAACGACCCCCGGGAATTTTTTCAATGAGTTTGGGCCAGAACTTTGATCTGTGGCGGGATCATGAGATAATTCGTACCAGTTCGTGAAATGAAGAAAATTGCAGGGAGCATTCTAAAGATGATGGCGTCAGAGGAATTTGATTTGTTTGTACCGGAGGTTCAAGCATTGATGGCCCGGGATCGAACCTTAGCCCTATTGATTGAACAAGTCGGTTCTTGTTCCGTTCGCTTTGAGACTAATCATTTTGAAGCTTTGATCCGCATCATTGTCGGTCAACAGTTATCAACTCGTGCTGCCAACGCCATTTATCAACGAATTTGTTGTCGTTTTAAAGACATTAATCCCGAAGCAATCCTTTCGCTTACAACTGATGAGTTCAAACAGGCTGGGTTGTCTTCGCCTAAAATTCACTACGTGAGAAAATTGTCTGAAGCGATTATAGCGGGCACTGTAGCTCTGGACGGCATGGATTCCCAATCTGACAATCAAATCATCCAAGAACTCATAAAGATTAAGGGAGTGGGAACCTGGACTGCGGAAATGTTTCTGGTATTTGCACTGCGGCGGCCCGATGTGTTGTCCTTTCAAGATCGCGGCCTGCAAAAGGGAATCGGGTGGCTCTTCGGCGTCAATTCCTGTTCCCCGACTTTGCTGCAACAATGTCAAAAACTGTGGACGCCTTATAACTCCGTTGCCTCGTTCTTTCTGTGGGCTGCAGTAGACAACGGGATAATACATTAACAAATTATAGTAACACGTATGGTGTCTGAAGGGTTGTGGCTATCTCTGCGGTATTCGGCTTATGCTGGAATACACTTAAGGCCTATCGGAAAGTGTTTTACCATAGAATTGGGCATTAGCATGAATTTGCGCGAGTCCGGTGTTGACGGTGTAAGAACTCGATATACTGAAGTGCGTATGGTGACGTGATAGGCTGGCAAAATAGGTGACCTCGATGTATCACGCATCATTGTGCAAAGATAACGGCCATAGGAGAGTTGATAACCATGGAGCGAACTGCAGCGATAAAGAAAATTTGTGATGCGAAATTTCGTTTGGGACTTACATGGGCCGATATTGCTCGAAGTATCGACCGTTCAGAAGTATGGACCACGGCTGCTTGTTTGGGGCAGGGCACATGGGAACACGATGACATTGAAAAACTGGCAAAAATTACAGATTTACCTACGGAAGAATTGGAGATTCTGACGACAGTTCCATACCGTGGCCGTTCTGAATCGATACCCCAAGACCCCACGGTTTATCGGCTTCATGAAATCCTGTTAGTGTATGGCGACACAATCAAAGAATTGATTCATGAAAAATTTGGTGACGGTATTATGAGCGCCATCGATTTCACAATGGATATTGACAAGAAGGTCGATCCCGCCGGGGATCGCGTGGTGATCACGATGAATGGTAAATTTTTGCCCTATAAGAAGTGGTGATGGTTCTTGCTCAATCATCTTCAGGTGCTGGGTGATGTCGGTACCGGATGGGATGATGGATGCGTATTGCCGGAACCTGCCGTGGGGGCACCGGCCTTAATGATATCTCGGGGAAATGTCGAGTACCTTTAATCGGCATTTTCAGCACCCGCATGAGCGAGAGATAGTAGGAATTCCATCGTATCCCTATGCGAATAAACCGATCACGGCTTGCAGGAAGAGCGCTGCTTTCCAGTGGTTTTAGGGGGATTCGGGACTTAATTTCGCCTCCTCAATCTCTTAATGGCTTGTGACCGTACTCAGAAGAGGGCAAAGACTCACATCTGCCTCCCTTCGAGCTTGCGGCCACTTAGTAAACTAATTATAATAGAGATATATTCAAATGAAACGAAGGTATTGTGATATGGATTCACTGGATTTTAAGGTTATAGCCGAATTGATGCAGAAAGGTCGGATGAGCTGGGCAGAGCTTTCGGGGGATCTTGGATTATCAAACCCTGCTACTGCCGAACGGGTGCGCCGGCTCCAGGAACAAGGGATCATTAAGGGATTCACGGCTTTGATCGAACCCGAAGCAGTCGGGTGTGATTTGATGGCATTTGTATCAGTGAGCCTGAAACACCCGGAACATCGTTCTCCTTTTTTAGAGAAGATCGGGGAAATGCGCGAGGTCCAAGAGTGTCATCATGTTGCCGGTGAAGATGATTATATGTTGAAAGTACGGTGCCGCGGAACACGAGACTTGGAACGGGTCGTGAGTGATGAAATCAAAAGCATACCCGGTGTTGCCAGGACTCGAACCACGGTTGTTCTGAGCACATTTAAAGAGACGCCCGTGCTTCCGATGTTTTGCGAGGATATGGTCGATGGAAGGATTCGAAAGTAGGATGGTGGCTCTTCATGGATTCCGGAGGTCTTATCATAGGCCTGTCCATTGCCGTTCCGGTGGCCAATCGGTCTTTTTGCGCGTCTTTTTCTGTGTCCAACCAAGTGCTGTGGGATTCAAGGCCCTTTAACCGGGCTCGCCAGTCTCTCGGCGCGGCGACAACGGACGGTGTATACGTAACATGGCGGGCTTCGGAATCACGTTCATATCGGGTGCACCTCACTTTTGTGAGCCAATATGTGGTAATAGATACGTACAGGACATTCCCCTACTCTGAGGGAGTCACGGGGTCGCGATCCGGGTCGCTCCGGATCTCAGAGAAGGCGCGAAAGGGCGAAGAATGCCCCCTCCGGGGTTAATGGCGATAAAATGTGGAGAGGCCAGACCTGGAGCTCCTCCGCAGGGTCAGGCGACCCTCTGGGAAGATCGTGCATACGGTTCCGCTCGCCAAAATCGCTCCCACTGGTGGGAGCGATGCAAAGCCCGCAAGGTCGCCACGGCTTGGGCTCCTTTCCGTGTCCACTGCATGCCTCCGGCGGTCAAGCGTTGTTTGAGCACGGTTTTACAGGCTCCTTCCACGATCCCGGAACCGATGGGCAAGCCCATCCGGGCATAGCGGGGATAATCCATGCGGACTTGCTGGTGGTGGAAATAGCGGGCATGGGTCCGGGCCTCGGCCGGATCTCGCGCCGCGTCCTCGGGACAAGCGGCCAGAGCCTCCAAGATCGGAGCCACACCCTGGGTCTCTAAGGTGCCGTTTAACGGGGTGGCCCAGGCGGTATAAGCGGCGGTCCCATGGCCAAAGTGGGCCGCCGCAAACGCCCACAGATGCTCCCGGGCATGATAAATATCGACAATTTCGATGAAGGTTTTACCGGGCAAGCTCAGGTACTCCGCCCCATAACGCCAGATCCAATCGGCTCCATCCCCGAGCAGCGCCACGAGACGACAACTTGGGGTCTCCAATCCCTGTTGTACAGCATGGGCATAAACCCGGGGCCAAAAGTCCGGACGGGATTCGAGTCCCAGACAATAATCCGGGGACGCCATGCCTACGTCCCGGACCGTCGGTCCGGTTGCGGAGCTTAAAGCCAGGGGCACCGAGACCCCCACTTTGACTTCATGCCAGGCATGATCCGCACAAAACTGGACCATAGCCCCGTCCACCGACACGAGCAGGGCCTCCGGCCCCTTCGGGCCGGGATTCCCTCCTGGATTCCTTCCCTCCTCTCGTTCTCGGGCCACCGTTGTGATCTGGCTCTGTTCCTGGAGCTCAGCCTGCTGTCCCACACGCTCGGTGATCCGGCGCACGGTTTCCCCATCAATGGGAATATTCCAGGCACTTTGCACAATCGCGGGAACCTGATCAAAGGGCCGATCAATGGCCTGCTCAATGACAAAGCGCGCTAAGGTTGGTGTGAAATGTTCCGGCCCCAGCTCCAATGCCTCATCCGCTGGAGCCCATCCGCCGTGTCCGGCACCACACACCCAATAAGGCCGTGTCCAGTGTTTATTGTCAAGTAAAATTCCCCACTTTGGCCAAATAAAATTCCCCACCTTACCTGGGGAATTTTATTGCCATTTCTGCCGTATACTGGATCGGTGCCGAGCGCTCTGACCTCCTACCTATTC
>JAKACM010000190.1 GCA_021821465.1 Bacillota bacterium | reverse complement strand
TCCGGATTTTACCTTCCATATCTTGGGTGTCTATCGTCGAATGCCTCCCTCTCTGCTGTGACCTATACATTCGACATTCCCCCCCTCTTGTCCTTTGCATAGTGAAAATTAATTTTCATAGACCGCCATAGGGAATACAAAATAACAATGGGAGGGACAGCATCAATGCCGGATTTGGCGCAGACGGATTTGAGAGCTGTGAATTTAAGAGTAGAATATTTGCCACATCCCTCTGGGATCGATGCGCAACATCCGAGATTCAGTTGGAATATTCGGGCTCAGGGGCGCAACCGTAAGCAAAATGCCTATCAAATTATTGTATTGTCCCCGTCTACTCCCTCTTCCGTGATTTGGGACACGAACAAGATCTTGTCATCTGAGACCACTCACATTAGTTATAAAGGTCCTCCTTTGAGACCCCAGGAGCGCTATACCTGGCGAGTACGAATGTGGGACGAGAAAGGCCTGATTTCGTCCTATGCCTCCTCGTGGTGGGAAACCGGAATGTTGCGTCAGGATCAGTGGGAGGCCAAATGGATTGGGCAAAGGCGGGGCGAGGAGGGGGCAACAGGTGAATGGGGCTTGCAAGATCCCGGCCCCAGTGAAATGGCACCCTCTCCCGCCATATTCTTTCGCAAGGTTTTTGATTTGAAAGCACCCGTAAGTCGAGCCAGGTTATACGCTTCGGCTTTAGGGGTATATATGCCCTTTGTCAATGACAGGCGTGTTAGTGCGAGCCTTTTAACCCCCGGCTGGACCGATTACAGTAAACGCATTATTTATCAAACCTATGACATTACGCCTTATCTGCACAGAGGAAGAAATGTGCTGGCAATGATTCTGGGTGAGGGGTGGTACATGGGCTCTGTGGGGTTTAGAACGGACAAAGCCCGTCATCACTATGGACGCCATCCTCTGATTATCGCCCAAATCGAGTGGGTCGATGATGAGGGGCACCATGGCCAAGTGGTGAGTGATTCCACCTGGCGCTATGATGACGACGGTCCTATCAGATATTCGGATTTTTTGATTGGAGAATATTATGATGCGCGCCGAGAGGTGAGCGGGTGGGCTGGGATTTTATTTGACGATGAAAGTTGGGAACATGCTCAAGAATTTGTTGTGAGCCCTGTTCCCCTTTATGGGGAAAAGACTTTTCCCGTGAGAATTACCATGGAGCGTCCGCCACAAAGCATCAACCAGTTATCGCCATTGCGGCAGATTGTTGATTTCGGCCAGAATATGTCGGGCTGGGTTCGCCTTGAGGTTGGAGGAACAAGAGCTACCAGACTCACACTGCGTTTTGGCGAAATGTTGACACAAGAGCAAGAACTCTACACAGCCAATTTTCGGTCGGCAAAAAATACCGACACGTTCGTATTGCAAGGGGAGGGCATGGAGAGTTGGGAGCCGCATTTTACGATTCATGGCTTCCGTTATGTCGAAATTTCCTCGACGGCGGCTGACGTGCACTTTGAGAAGATCACAGCCTGCGTGATTCATAATGACTTGCCCCGAACGGGCGAGTTTCGATGTTCCAACGAAATGGTGAATCAATTGCAACGAAATATCGAATGGAGTCAACGCAGTAACTTTGTCAGCATTCCCACGGATTGTCCGCAACGTGATGAAAGGCTCGGCTGGCTGGCCGATGCGCATATTTTCGCCAGGACCGCTATGTTTAACATGGACGTCTCTAGTTTCTTTACCAAATGGTTGGACGATGTTCAGGATGCGCAATCACCCCAAGGGGCATTTTCGGTGGTGGCCCCCAGACTTGTGGACGAGGGGGACGGGGCGCCGGGATGGGGGGACGGTGGCATTATCCTCCCTTGGGCTATGTATTTAACTTATGGGGACAAGAGGATATTGGAGGTCTTTTATCCTTCCATGGTGAAGTGGTTGCACTATATCGGGGAGGTAAATCCCCAGTATTTATGGCTAAATCGCAGGAATCATGATTTCGGAGACTGGCTGGCTGTCTCGGAGGAGACTCCGAAAGATCTTATTGCGACCGCTTTTTGGGCCTATGATGCCTGTTTGGTGAGTGGGGTAGCGAAGATCTTGGGGAACAGTCAAGACGCCAGAATGTACCGATCATTGTTCCGTCGCATCCAAAAAGCCTTTAGGGAAGCCTTTGTTCGGGGCGATGGGGAAATTGTGGGAAATACACAAAGTGCTTATGCCTTGGCCCTCTTTATGCACTTGATTCCGCGTTCCTTACGCCACAATTCGGTTCAAAAATTGGTCAGCAATATTCGGGATAAGGGGAATCATTTGTCTACCGGTTTTCTTGGTGTCAGCTATCTTTGCCCTGCTCTTAGCATGAATGGCCATGATGACATGGCTTATCAGCTTCTCTTGAATACGACATATCCCTCTTGGGGATATCCGGTTATTCACGGGGCCACGACAATGTGGGAGCGTTGGAACGGCTGGACCCGCGAAAAGGGTTTTCACCCGTCCGATATGAATTCGTTTAATCATTACGCCTTCGGATCTATCGGAGAGTGGTTATACCGTTTTGTCGCAGGAATTGATACCGATCCTAAGCAACCTGGATACCGGCACATTTTTATCCGCCCGCATATGGGCTCTTTAGAGTGGGTCAAGGCTTCGTACGAGTCCATTCACGGGCAGATTGCCGTGTTTTGGAAAGTACAGGGAGCACATGTGACTCTGGATGTCAGTATTCCGGCCAATACCACCGCAACCATTTATTTTCCTTTATCAGCTACCGAGGGTATTTTTGAGAATGAGGTGCCGGTGCAAAAAGTGGCCGGGGTTCGGGGTTACCGCTCGTCTTCCCGTTTCGGCATTATTGACATCGGATCCGGCAGCTACCATTTTGTTTCGGGGAGGCAGAAAGACCATGTATGAAGTTTGGGTAGAAGAAGCAGCGGATTTGGGTCAGGTTCCGGGACCCGAGATTTTTTGGATGTTCCGCTTTAAAGAGTGGTTGCCTCTCAAAATCTATGTGCTTTTGATTCGGGGGCAGGGCCGGACCATTTTAATCAATACCGGGCCGCCCGAGGACTATTTGGAACACATGAATCAAGTGTGGCGCGAGGAATTGGGAGAGCCGGCCCGCATCCGCGTTTTGCCCGAGCATCGTATCGAGAGTGCGCTGGCCCGTCATTCTCTTAGCTGTCAATCTGTGGATACGGTGATCCTGACGCCATTGCAGGCCTATGCTGACGGCAACATTGACAAATTCCCCCAAGCTCAGATTTGCATCTCGCGGAAGGGGTGGATTGATTTGTTTGCGCCTTCCGTCTTCGATGCTCGCCGGCATATGGCTGTTCCCGATCGTTTGCTGGAATATCTCGTGTTTGATGCGTGGCCCAAGCGCCGGGTTCGATTATTGGCGGATGAAGAGGAGATCGTTCCCGGTGTGAAAAGCATTTGGGTGGGCACTCATCACCGCAGTTCTTTGGCGGTATTGGTCACAACGGCTCGGGGGGTTGTGGGTTATAGTGACAGTGTGTTTTACTACGAAAATTTGGAACGGGACCATCCCCTGGGAATTCAGGAAAGCATGGAAGAATGCTAAAGTGCCTGTTATGCCTTACTGCGGCGTGAAACCAATATTGTCGTCTCACCTTACGATCCGTCTAATTCAAAAAGATTTCCCGGTGGACGGGTGGCGGTTCAAGACTAAGAATCCGGGAGCAATCAGTGAATGCAAGAGAGGATGACTGCTATGAAAGCACTCAGCTGGACGGCGAAAGAAACCATGGAGATGGTTCATCGGCCTAAGCCTGGGATAAGACCGGGGTGGGCGGTAATCCGGGTATCGCATGTCGGCATATGCGGATCGGAGGTCTCGGGATACCTGGGCCATAATGAGTTGCGTAAACCGCCTCTGATCATGGGTCATGAGTTTTCAGGAGTGGTTGAAGAGATCTCTCGGGAACCCGGTCGCATCAAATTAGGGGATCTGGTTACGGTTAATCCGCTGATAAGCTGTGGAAACTGCCGGTACTGTCATGCGGGGGATCATGAGCGTTGCCCCGAGCGCCGGATCATCGGCATTGATTATCCCGGAGCTTACGCTGAGCGGGTGTTGGTGCCCATACGCGCTAACTTAAGGGGAGGTATCGTACTGAAGACGTCGTTTCCGGGGTCGTTCATGGAGATGTCGTTTCCCGTGTTGAGTGGGTCGCCTCCAGTCCTGGATATCGAGAAATCCTTGCACGAGTTGGCAGAGGTCATTCCAGATGAGTTGGGTATAGCGCCAAACGGCGCTGGATATCGGCACGGACGGGATATCCATAGGGAAAAAAAGAGCCGTCCGGATTCTGGAACGCATCGACGAGGAGAGCCCCGAGGACTTTGGCTAACAGGTAGGTTTGTGCCCGTTTCGGATCGAATGCCCGCAAATGATCGAGATGGAGGAGACTTTTGAGGCGCTTGAAGGCACACTCGATTTGCCAGCGCAAGCGGTACAGATCCAGAATGTCGGTCGCGGACCCAGGCCGTTTCGG
>JAKACM010000007.1 GCA_021821465.1 Bacillota bacterium | reverse complement strand
GGAAAACCACATGTCCGGTTCGATGAGGGGACGGCCCCGGAAGGGGCCTCCTACTCTACCATGAACCACCGAGTATTGGATGACCTGCAAGCGATCTGGCAATTTTCGCAGACGCACCAGTTCTCCCTGCCATTGTCCTCAATAGAGGGCTTCGTGATACGTCACCACGACGGTCCGTTCTTGGCCTAACACCTGACGGGTAGTGCGATACGCCTTCAAGCCCGGATATTCCACAATGGTCTCATAGTCTGTCAACGGAACATCTAGCAGTTCGGGCGCTTGGTTCGCCTTTAATGACCCCACAAAGTGAAAGGGACTGCCATCCACCGCCGCTCGGTTTGTCCGTGAATTGTTGCCTTTGTCATACACTCAGGTCATCTTCTCACAAGTATCCTGTAAGATCGCCCGACGGGCGATCAATTCTTCGGTAATGCTCTGAAACTCTTGGGCATCATGGCGATTGCCGGGATAAACCGCATGAAATAACGGGATGTTAAAGTCCGTGGTCACCATGAGAGCCAATCCAATGGATCGCAAGTCGGTTCGATGTTGTTTTTGATGCCCGCGTTGGGCCAGTTCGGATGGGGTGTGGGTATCAATCCCGGTATAGAAATTTGTGGCATCATAGACCACCGTGGACAGATCCCGTCCAAACTCGTGGACCATATGGCGCGTTAAGGCGGTTTCTGCCGCACGAATATGTTCGGGAGTGAGGTAGTTCATATGGTCCCAAAACCGCTGGCTTGTCAGGTCCGCGTCGCGGACCGGTACATCATGATACCGAGCTGTGCTGTGATACCAGTCCACCAATTTGGCCTGACTACAGGGGGCCAGGACACGATTAATGACGGCCAGCAGAATGTAGGTGCCCACGGACAACCCCTGTTGACGTTGGGGTACCACTTCATCGATCCATTCCACCAGACGCAAACGGCGAGCCAGGGCAAACAACGCCCGACTGCCCCCATATTCCCCGACGGTAACTTTTTGTGGGGTGGGCGGTTTGCCCTCTAATTGTGCGACCACATCTTCGGCTCGACCCAAATATTTTTGCAACACTAAACGCGGTTTGCCGTCAATCCGTTTCGAGGCCACCAAATAATAATAGGTATGACCGTGGATTTTGCGTGGGGTAATAGTCGCCATGGGCAACTCCTCCTGGATCAATGGGTTAATAATACAGGAGTTCGACATGCACGCGAAAAGTCCTTTACGAAATGGCCCGAAAATAAAATTTTTTTTTGGCCAAACAGGGGTTAATGGGGCCCAGAATTTTTGTATAATACAGCAATTTGAGACGCCACAAGACTTTGAGGCCATTTTGGGCTCATAACTAGGAAAGTTCCGCTAGAAGAGCTTATTTGTGAATCACATTTTGAAACAGCCGAGTCGGTAATTGAACTCGGGTCTGGTACGGGTCGATTTGCGGAGCAGTTATTGAAGTCTTTACCTCCTCACGCTACATATTTAGGGTTGGATACGAGTTCAATCATGGTTGATCTCGCCCGAACACGTCTGAATGACTATGAGCAACGTGCAGAAATCATACTAACTGATGGTTCTATTCATCTTCCCGTTTCAGACAGCTCTTGCGATCGAGTTGTTTCGAATTATGTTTTGGATTTACTCTCCCCCCTCTTATTGATGATTTTGTTGAGGAAGCCCAACGGGTGCTTAAGCCAGAGGGGTTCCTTTGTCTAGTCAGTCTAACTCACGGAAAAGGTATGCTAAGTCGGTTTGTATCAATGACTTGGGATCGCATTCATGCGATTCAACCTAAGATAGTTGGCGGATGTCGACCAATAGATTTGCTCAGTTATTTGAATGAGAAGTACTGGCAAATCAGGCATCATGATGTTCAAGTTGCGTATGGAATTAGTTCGGAAGTTGTCGTTGCGAAATCGATTCGGTAGAAGTCGAGACGTGTCCCGGTCTCTTGCAAGGCTTCATTGTTTGAATTTGAACGGTTAGACTTGAAGATGTCTGTCCTGATATATATGCATACTTATTCATTTCTTAGTTCCGTGGCTTATTCCGCTTTCGGGCAGGAATGTGCAAGAATATTCCCTTTTCTGTACATGGAACACTCCAAAAAATGGAATGTCACTTATCGAGCCGTTGGTTCGTCTTATCCATGAACAAGGAGGGAGTTTGTAAATGAAACATAACCAATTTACTACAGCAATTGTATCATTAACGGTCATCAGTATTTTAGCAGGATGTGGCGTAACCCAAGAGTCCACATCAACTCAACGCACAGGCGCTTCCAATGAGACAATAAATGTAACGAATGGATCGACAAACAAAGCAAAAAATCCTGGTGTTACTAAATACCACTATGCCCCCTCAAACCGACTCGTCATCGCAACAAGTAGCATCACCATCCCTCACCTCGATATATATGACAAGTTCAAAAATTGGTTGGGGAACGGGACGTAACACAGTATGGTACACGACAAATGGAGGTGCAAGTTGGAAGCAGGTTACCCCCAATGCGCTAAAGGCATCTGCGAACCTGCAAATGAAACTATCTGGTTTGGGAGACAAGCAAGCATGGGTAGCTGTAAGTGACCCCAGTACAGCGAAGAACCCTGTTCTCATATATCATACTTCGAATGCGGGGAGTTCGTGGATAAAACAGAACATCAATGATGTTGGTGAGCCGATGAGTTTGCATTTTCGTGACCAATCTCATGGGGGGGTGCGTTGATGCAGGGAGCGGCAGCAGGAAGTGAGCGGGAAACGATTTATCAAACAAGCAATGGTGGATCAACGTGGAACAAAGTTTCCACAACGAATGACGTAAAAGTGGTTCGCTTCCATTCGGCGGTGACAAGACTGGGGTGAGTTTCATCGGCAATAAACATGGCTGGGCAACAGGATGTAGTCCAGTCAATGGACACGTTTATCTGCTCCAAACAAAGGATGATGGGCAAACATGGAAATCCCAGAATCTATCCGTTCCATCGCAATTGAAGAACCAAGAGTTCACATCATATCCGCATATCCGCCAATTTTCTTCGATCACAATAGTGGCATCTTACCTGTGCAATCAAACGCAGGCTTTATAGCGTATCGCACAACGGACGGCGGAGACAAGTGGACACCAACTACCGCTCTGGACAGTTCAAATGCTCAAGTTATGGAATGGGATTTTGTCTCAATGAATATAATGGATTTGCTACAGATCGACACCAACTCTTTGTGACAACCGATGGCGGTCGTGCATGGAATACCATTAAGACAAATGTGCCACTCAAAAATGTCACCGAGTTGGATTTTACCTCAACAACAAATGGCTGGGCGTTAAAGACTTCAGGTTCATTGTATTACACGATAGACGGAGGTCATAACTGGAATAAAACAGAATGACGGTCTTATGTCATATAAGGGGGCTTTAGCGACAGAAGAATTCTCCTTGATATCCTTTTTGAGTTGTATAATTATACGACGATCTCAATGCAGATCCGAATACCTAACATGGAATTTCAACACGATATTCCGAAGACCCAAAAAACGAGTCAACGACCCGTTCTTTATGGTGGGCACGACAGGTATCGAACCTGTGACCTCTTGCGTGTGAAGCAAGCGCTCTACCACTGAGCTACGCGCCCCTATGCAGTTTTTTACTATACTGTACGCACCATAACGTGTCAACTGGTGGGCCCAGAAGGATTCGAACCTCCGACCAACCGGTTATGAGCCGGCAGCTCTACCACTGAGCTATGGGCCCAAAAAAATGGCTCCCCGAGCAGGACTCGAACCTGCAACCACCCGGTTAACAGCCGGGTGCTCTACCAATTGAGCTATCGAGGAATACCGACATTTAGTATAGTACCACCAGGCCGGATCAGCGTCAAGATCTGCAAACAGAAATTCTTGTGTGCGTTTTCCTGAGCTCCGGAAGGACTTTCGGGGATCTATAACGTATTGTAAAAAGGAACGATAACAAGGAGGTCTTTTTGTGGCCGGATCTATACACGTCATTACGGGCGGAATGTTTTCGGGAAAGTCGGAGGAATTGATGCGACAAATTCACAGTGCGCAGCACTTGGGGAATCGGGTGGATGTCTTTTATCCACGGATAGCGGAACGACAAAGCCCTCGAGACATTCAGAACCGGATTATGGCGATGGATGACCAAACAGGCCTACGAATGTTTGCCTTGCAAACTGATGATTTTGCGTTTAATATCATCGAGCGTCAGGGGTTGTCTAGGGTTATAGTCATTGACGAAGCTCAATTTTTTTCACCTCATATTGTGCAAACAGTAAAGAAGTGGCGACGGGACGGTCGCTGTATCTGGATTGCGGGATTGGACATGGATTATCTGGAGCAACCCTTTGGCTCTATGGGGGATTTGATGTGTCTTGCCGATGGTATTATGAAATTACATGCGACTTGTCATTACTGTCACGAAAAACCGGCATTTATTTCACACCGTGTTTCAGAATCGTTGAGCCGAGTAGACATCGGTGAAACGAATTATGTTGCGTTGTGTTTGGAATGCTACGGGCGAGAAGATTCAACCGAAGAGTCGAGGAGGGAATATGGCTCCTTTAGAGAAACGGCTCGCTAAGCTTTTTGAGTGGTGTCAATCCTATCAAGTGGTGGCTGATATCGGCTCAGGGCAAGGTCGTTTGGCACGTGCCTTGGCCCGTCACGGTCATCATGTCTTTGCAACGGAAAAAACTTTGGTGGGATGGCAAGAGCTTGTGCAATACACTCGGAACTTTGACAATATTGTTCCATTACGAGGTGACGGATTGGAACCGCTGTCGGCGTTAGATATAGCTATGGATATTATTGTGGTAGCGGGGATGGGGCCCAAGACCATTGAACATATTCTGCGGCAAAATGCTCCAAGTCGCCGAATTCCCACCTTTATTGTTCAACCGATGCAGGGTTTATTTGTTCTCAGGCGGTATTTGCAGGCGGAGTCATGGTTTGTCAGACGGGCAGAGTTGGTGCAAGAACGGGGCAGATTATATGGTATGTGGTGGATTGAGAAGAACCGTAATGAGAGTGTTAGCCCTTTGTCCGAGTGGCTTCCCACCGAATTTTTAGGATCTTCATTGTATCCACTGCTGATTCAAGACCGCTTGGCTCAGTTAGATTGGAAGCTGCAACATCAGAACCGTACAAACAGGATGTTTTGTGAATGGCAAGACGAGCGAAATTCCCTTCTGAGCATGTTGAGGTAATGCGTATGCTGACAGTTGAGCAGATCCAGGATTATTTGGGGCCTGATATTCATCCCCTACCGGGTTCGTTTTCGACAGACATTACCCAAATACGGTTTGATCTCATTCCTGACGAGACCTTGTATCACTCGCATATATTTTCCTTGCTCATGTATAGTGGCCACAGCCAAGTTCCAGCATTGGGAAGATTTGGCCGGTTGCGGGCATTGAAGGCGTTAAACATGGGGAAGGCCGTCGGACCGCTGTTTTTCATCAGGCCTTTTTATAAGTGCGTAACCTATGTCCCTCCCACTCACCTCGAATCTGTGCGCGAGGCCTTGTGGGAAGCGGGTGCGGGGCAAATAGGCCGTTATTCACGCTGCAGCTATGCGTCGAGAGGCATGGGAACTTTTTGGCCTGAAGGTGAGACGCACCCCTTTTTGGGAGAAGTCGGCACCTTGAATCAACACTCTGAAATGCGTCTGGAAGTGGTAGTGCCCAAGTGGTATCAAGATCGAGTGGAACGTACTCTTTTGGCGGCTCATCCTTATGAAGAGCCGGCGTATGATTGGATCGCATTGGAAAACCGTTTGGGGATTGCGCAAGCCTATTGCGACGAACAGGGGGAATGGTGGTTTCTTGAAGACACTGCCGATCTTTTGGATTCGGTTTTAAAGAGTCATCCTTCTCGGGTTCATTGCGAAAAAATATCGTGGGGGTCGCGATTGGAATTGGCCCGTTGTAAAATTATGGTCGACATAAAGGCGCCGGGTGAACTATTATATCCGGGATTGCAAAAATTGTGGGGAGCCAAGAAAAAATTGTGGGAATAAGCCATAACGTTTACAAGGTTTATACTGACGGGGCGTGCGCGAACAATCAGGCACCTGGTGGGCAGCCAGGAGGTTGGGCATGTTGCTTTAAAGACGGAGAGGCTTATTCGGGGGCAGAAGCACAAACGACCAATAACCGGATGGAAATGACGGCGGTTATTGAGGCATTGAAACATACTCCAAAAGAAGCCCATGTCTCGATTTACAGTGATTCTGCCTATGTGATCAATGCCTTTAAACAAAACTGGTTTGCCGGATGGGAAAAACGGGGATGGAAGAATTCCAAAGGGCAACCGGTGGAAAACCAAGACTTATGGCGGTGGATGTTAAGATTGACCGGAGAACGGAAGGTTGAGTGGTTTAAAGTCAAGGGTCACAGTGGAGAACCATTGAATGAAATGGTGGACCGCATGGCAGTGCAGGCAATGGAAGAGCTGCGCCGAAAATTATGACAAACTGGCAACAACTGCAGCTTGACTCCGTGTTAGTGTGGGGAGATAATAGATAATCCAGGTGCGAGTTAACAAGATGACCGCGGATAGCCAAACCGAAAGGTGGCATCTGAGGAAAGTCCGAGCTGCACAGAGCAGGGTGCTGGATAACGTCCAGTGAGGGCGACCTTAAGGAAAGTGCCACAGAAAACAAACCGCCAGGATGTCCTGGTAAGGATGAAACGGTGCGGTAAAAGCGCACCAGGAGCCAGGTGACTGGCTCGCTTGGTAAACCCCACCCGCAGCAAGACCGAATAGGGGCAGGATGAAGTGGCTCGCTGACTGTCCGGGTAGGTCGCTGGAGGCATTAGGCAACTGATGTCCAAGATAAATGGTCATCCATGACAGAACTCGGCTTATGCGTTAACTCGCAAAACACCTACCAAACGGTAGGTGTTTTTCTTGTCGTTCGCTTGCGCCCGTTTGGATCGGCGGCAGAACTTTCCGTACATTTCTTAATGTCTTGGCGCTATGGTTGTGATAGGATAAACTATCAAACGAATAGGGAGACGATCCTATGGCGGTGAAAATATCGGGAGAGGCTCTGCGGCTAAGGATTTTTATTGGGGAAGATTCACGTTGGCATCACAAGCCGCTGTATCATGCTATCGTGTTGAAAGCCCGGGAAATGGGAATGGCTGGAGCAACCGTTATGCGTGCTCTGGAAGGGTTTGGCCCAACGTCCCGCATTCATACTGTCAATTTGCTAGATTTGTCCGGGGACTTGCCGGTTGTAGTGGAAATTGTCGACAGTAAGGAGTATGTGGAGCAATTTCTTCCGGTATTGGACTCGATGGTTGATGCCGGACTCATTACTATTGACCCTGTGAATGTTGTGAAATATACTCACAATCAGACAAACGATCCACATATCGATCACAAAAATTCGCAATAAATGCTTTATAGTCATAAGGCGATGGATTCCGCCTTGAACCAGTGGTTCAAAACTTCCGTAACCGCACACGGATAATGATTCCTGCCGGATGTTTTACTCTGGCAGGAATTACTTTTTGTCTGGTATTCCTGTCCCCACAGGAGGACGATATATTGATTAACCAGTTCATTGCGCAACTGATGCAGATTTTTTTTGTCTTGTTCTTTTCTCCATTGCTAAAAGGTCTTATGGAGCGTTATAAAGCTCGCTTGGCGGGGCGTTATGGCCCTCCTATTTGGCAACCTTATCGCGATTTGAGAAAGTGGATGCATAAGGAAACTATTCGTACCCGGGAGAGTTCATGGGTCTCAGAATGGGCTCCCATTTTTTATTTTATTGCCCCGCTTTTGGTGACGATGTTGATCCCCGTTCTTACCGCGTTTCCCTTACCTTTTGCCTGGATGGGGGATATGCTGGCGGGAGGCATGATTTTGAGTGGCGGGGGCGTCGCATTATTGTTGGCGGCCATCGACAGCGGCAGTGTTTATCCCGTGCTTGGTGTAAGCCGACTGCGACTCATTGCGACATTTACCGAGCCTTTAGCTTTGTTGCTGGTGTTCATTGCTGCCCAGGCGGCTCATGCCACGATACCATTTGTGGTCAACCAAGCCTTAGTTTCCGATAAGTGGCTTGTCAGCCCCGCGCATGTGCTTGTGGTTGCAGGATGGTTCATGTTTTTAATCGCGGAAACAGGACATATTCCTGTGGATAATCCGTCAACCGCTCAGGAACTGTCAATGATCGATCCGGGCAGGACTTTCGAATCCAGCGGGTTAGACCTTCTGTTATATGAATGGGGCGGCTGGATGAAATTCACCGTGCTTAACGTCATTTTAGTAAATGTCTTGGTGACGCCCTGGGGGCTCTCAACTTCGTTGGCTTGGTCATCTATGCTGATAGCGGTGGTGTGGGTGATGGTTAAGATCGTGGTAGTTGCGGGTTTACTGGTTACTTTAGAAGTGAGTTTTGCCAAATTGCGTTTGATCCGTAACGTCGATTTTATTACGGCAGCAATTGTGCTGGCCATTGTCGGAGCAGTGACCGCGGCATGGTCTCTTGGATAAGGGGGCACAAAGAGACATTGGACAGCGGATGAAGAAAGCCATTCGGCTTGGGACAATTGCGAAAAATCGATGTTATGGAAGGTGAGATGATGGACGGCAGCAGTCTCTTTTTGCGCGCAGTAGTTTCGGCGCTGTGGGTTTTCACGGTCATTATGATCTTGGTTAAGAATAACCGGTCGGCGAGAATATTGTACCGACTGAATGCCTTTAGTCAAACCGTGTTGATTGCTGCACTAGCTTTAACTTTGAATCGGAACGGCTTATGGATCTCGGCTGTATTGGTTTTGATTGTCAAGGTCTTGGTAGTGCCGCGAGTAATGGCTTCAGGGTCTTATGTTGTGGAACGGGACTATACCGCCCATAGTCCGGTGGGTATGGCGTTCGTTCTTATTATCACCGTTGCTGTCACAATTTTAGGTTTCCTTGTCGGTCAACACCTATACAGCTACCCAAACGTAACGCAAAGCATCTTATGGGGCACTTGGCTGGTGGCACTGTTGCAAATGATTTTGCGCTATGAGATCTGGAGTGAAGCATGGGGGCTCTTGAATTTTGAGATCATTACCAGTTCCCTCGCTGTCTTACTGGTAACGAGTTTTCCTTTGATATCGGACATCTTGATTGACCTGGTGGCCGTGGGCATGGCTTTGCTTTTGACGGCCTATATGGCCTTAATACGCTCGCAATATGATTCTGTCGATGTCAGAAAAGCAGGAGAACTAAAAGGATGACAGTTTGGAGCAACATCTGGCCGTTAAGTATTCCTTTTGCCGCTGCTATTGTGGTCTATTTTCTTTCCATGCGTTATTTACGTGCTTTAAATGTGGTGGCGATTATTATGCTCATCGGAACCTTGTTTTTGCCGTTATGGCATCTTTTTCGTCCCATCGACGCTTTGGCCTACTGGTTTGATATTACGGCCACAGTTTTTGGCGCTTTTGCCCTTTGGTTTTCGGGACCTTATATCGAGAAGGAGAGCAGCTGGCATCCTTGGCATCCCACTCATATCAAGCACTATTATGTTGGGCTGTATCTCTTTGTGGGATCACTTATGGCCATGGCTCTGGTGGCTAATTATCTCCTTCTTTGGGTTGCCTTGGAAGCAGCGACCTTGTCATCCGTTTACCTTGTTCAAACTGAAAAGACTCGCACATCGCTTGAAGCCGCCTGGCGTTATTTAATGGTGACCGAAACAGGTGGATTGTCAGGGCTTTTAGGGACGGTGTTGATTGTATTGGGAACGGGCCGGAACTTAGGAGTTTGGTCTTTAACTCCATCCTACAGTCATATTCCGGTGAATGCGGCAATGGTATTTGCCGGTGTATTTCTGGCTGCCATCGGATATGGTGCGAAGGCAGGGTTAGCCCCTTTCCATACTTGGCTTCCGGATGCGCATAGCGAAGCTCCGGCCCCGGTCTCCGCTCTGCTTTCCGGTGTCAAATTGGCTGGAGCGGTTTTGATTTTAGATCGGTTGTTTACCTTGTCGTCATTCGCAATTCCCGGATTCTGGCCCCATGATCTGCTGTTGGTATTGGGTATCCTTTCTTTGATTATTGCAGCCAGTTTTGTGGCCTTTCAAAAGGATCTTAAACGTCTGTGGGCGTATTCTTCAATTGAGCATATCGGTTTGATTGCCCTGGGACTGGGTTTTGGGGGGATAGGCGTTTTAGGCGCTCTTTTACACGTGTGGACCCATGGTATTAACAAGACCTTGCTCTTTTATAACGCAGGAACAGTGCGGGCTTATAACCACGGCCTGTCAAGTCTGCCCGCAACATCGGGATTAATGGAAACAACTCCTTATACCGGGGGATTATTGGCCCTTGGAGTGAGTGGCATTTTGGGATTGCCTCCTTTCGCGCCATTTTGGAGTGAGTGGCTTATTTTAATGGGGGGGATCGCATCCGGAAAGATCATTTTAACCATTGCTGTAATCCTGTTGCTTTTGGCTATTTTTGGAGGGATTGCCCTCAAGATGCCCCGATGGTTATGGACCCCGGGAAAAAGCCGGAAAGTAGCCGTGAAGGAACCTTGGCCCTTGATTCTTCCCTCGTTGGCCTTGGGGGTTCTCGTAGTGGCAGGCGGATTAGCCTTGCCGGGTCTTGTACCCCACATGTTTCATCAGGCAGCGGTCCTTTTGCGTTATAAGAGTTCATCATCATGATCCACTGATCATCTGAACCAGATTAGAGATAACTATTGAGGCAAAGGAGTCGGGGGATGACGACAGAGGAAGTATGGACACACCAAGACGCTCAGTGTTGGATGGAGCATATTAAAAAACGCAGACAAGAAGGCCTGGTGTTAGTGCTTTTGACTCAAGGTCCCGATGAAACCTTATGGGGCATAGGTCGTGATCCGCATTCTGACCAATATGAATGGTGGGGCCTCCTAAATCCACGTGAAGTGCCGAGACCTTCCGAAATGGGAATTGGAGAATGGATTCACTTGCAAGAAGAGATTGCAGCGTCGCCCGGCACAAAGTTAAGCTGGATTCCTTCCTTGCGAACCGAGCGTATGGTGCGCGGCAAAGGCATCTTCACCTATTCCTTGGGACCAGTCCATGCCGATGTCGCGGAAAGCTTGCGTTATGATTTGTCAGTTATGGGCGATGAAATCGTGCACTTGACATTGCGACACGGGTGGAAAGCCCGCCATGTGACGTATTTGTGCCAAGGGAAATCGATCATAAACGCTCTGCAAGTGGTGGAACGAATGACAGCGACATCTTCGTTTGCCCATCAGTGGGCATTCATGATGGCTGTAGAAAATGCCCAAAACTTGAGAGTCGACAGAGGAATCAAAATTTACCGTTCGATGGCCCTGGAAATGGAGCGATTAGCCTCTCATTTGGGAGATTTGGCTATTTTGGCATCATCTACGGGTCTGCCAGTGGCTCAAATGGACTATCTTCACTTAAAGGAGCAAATTTTGCGGTGGAACAACCGCTTGTTCGGCGATCGGTATTTGCGTGGAGCTTTGTTGCGAAACACGATTCAACCAGATCCTCAAGCATCTCACGAGATTATCCGCGTGGGGGAGGAAGCCCAGAAAATCACGGACAATTTATTGAAGACCCCGTCATTTTTAGACCGTCTTGTCGGTGCGGGCAAGATTCCGGAGTCCACCGTGGAATTTATTTCTCCGGTGGGGCCGGTCGGAAGGGCTTGTGGGCGAAAGATGGATGTGCGAACTCTGTGGGATTACGGAGTTTATGATGAAGTCTCCTTTTCTATTCCCTCCTCAGAAGGTCGGGATTCTTATGCGCGTTTTCTGGTTAAATCCCGGGAAATTGCAGCCAGTATCAATATCATCCGCCGGTTGTGTCCCGTCGCCCCCACTCATAGTCATGCCCTGACTTATCACTCCGAGGAGGTTAAGGGGCGGGGAATTGGGGTGGGAATGGTGGAAGCCTCACGGGGCATGCTGACATATGCCGTCTGGCTTGATCGTTCCGGCGGGGATGTGCGTCATGTGGCGGTGGCTACGCCGTCGGCCAGAAATTGGCACGTTGTGCCGCCGGCCATGGCTAATGGCAATATTCTCCAAGATTTTCCGATTATTGATGCCAGTTTTCAGTTAACGGTAGCCGGATGGGATCAATAAGAGTTGGTGAGATGAGGAGGACGTTACGATGTTTTATTGGAATTGGTTGTCAGACTTGATCCATGGACCCAAAACCACTCGTTTCCCCGGACATTTTGATCCGGAAGTGGCTCTTAACGGGGAAAGTCATCACATAGAGGAAGGAGACCAGGATGCTGGACCACTGCGTCGCGCCATGGCTATTCGGCATCTGGACAGCGGATCCTGCCAGGGTTGTGAATCAGAGATTCAATTGTTATCAAGCCCTGATTATGACTTTTCCCGATTCGGGTTTTCCTTCACTCCTTCTCCGCGCCATGCCGATATTTTGGTGGTGACGGGCGTGGTGACCGAATCGATGGCCGCCGTCATAGAACATGTCTTTCAAGGTATGCCTGCTCCCAAACGGGTCGTGGCCCTTGGCCAATGCGCAATTGATGGCCATGTTTTTGCCGGTGCACCCGGGGTCATCGGATCACTGCGAGACATTGTGCCGGTAACCGTGGAAATCACCGGATGTCCGCCTACACCTGGTGACATTCTTCGCGGACTTCTTGAGAGCGTGGAAGCGTATGGGTTCGAACAGGGGGAGAGTGCTGATGAACGCCGGGTTTTGGGTTGAGCTATGGATTGGCATCGCAATAGGGGGATCCCTCATCGGCCTTTTGCTCACAGGGATTGGCAGGGACAAGGGATTGACATGGCTTCGTTTGGAAGTGGTGCTGGCGGCCTTGGGACTTATGGTGATGGGTTGGGAAATTGCCGATGGACGACTTCATCTGTCTGTAATGTCTTTACCTGCACCCTTTCCGAACCTCTATTTATCCCCCTTGCCTATGGCCGATCTCTGGAGTATTTTGAGCGGTTTGCTGCTCATCGCCACTTGGATGCTGATTCGAAAGTCTGATCAGGAAATAAGAATATTGTGGGCTTTGGGCCCGATGGCGGCCAGCATAGGGTTTTTCCTTTTGGCAGGCGATGGGCTTAGTCTCGTATTGGGGCTGGAATTCATTTCTCTTAGTTCCTATCTGGGTTTGGTTACGACCCGTCGATCACGCAAGGTGTGGAACGCGGGGTGGGTTCTTCTGGTATTGTCCGAAATGGGTGGATTACTGTTGGTGTTGGCTATAGCCTTGATTATGGCCAGGCATGGCATGGGCATCAGGTTCTTGACAGACAGTTTTTCTGTTCTGGCTCACGAAGCGCTCAATATGCCGAACGGAACCAAAGTGATTGTCATGGTTTTGGTGCTTCTGGCATTTGGGGTGAAAGCCGGGTTGTTTCCCGTGATGATTTGGATGCCTTTGGCGGAACCGGAAGCCCCGGGACCCGTAGCTGGCATTTTCTCGGGAATTTTCACTGCCCTTGCCGTGATGGGTATCCTGACCATGGAAAATGTTGTGCATCCGGGAATGCTCTGGGGTGTTATTCTCTTAATACTCGGAACGGTGGGCGCCTTGGTGGGGGCATTGTATAGCATCGTATCCCGTCACGTGAAGCAAATCTTGGCATACTCAACCCTGGAAATATTAGGATTGGTGTTTGCTGCATTGGGCATTTGGAATATTGCGCAGCACGTGGATTTTCACTCGTTGGTGGCAACATTGGCATGGGACGCCGCACTGATTTTGTTGATCATGCATGCCGGTGCAAAATTTGTTCTCTTTGCCATTACCGAAAAAACAGAGACCATTGCGCATACTATCGATGGACTTGGCGGGTTGGCCAAAGATCATCGACACTTGAGCATGGTGGCGGCTATAGCCATGGCGACTTTGGGTGCCGTGCCACCGTTGGGAGGGTTTGTTGGAGAGTGGCTTCTCCTCGAATCCGTACTGAAACCCTTGGGGACCACTCCAATCCTCCGAGAAGTCCATCTGCTGTTTCTTCTTGCCGGAATCTTTTTGGCCATGGCGACTGCGGTGGGGGTGGGCACGTATATCAGGTGGTTTGGTTTTGCCTTTCTCGGCCCCAAACGACGTGTATCCCATGCCAGTGAATTTCCTGGGCTGTCCAAACTTCAGCTCATAGGTTATGGCTTGGCCCTTTTGCCCGTACTGGCAGCGGGGCCCGGAATTCCATGGCTTCTTCCTTGGTTGAATCGACAAGGCGCTGCGATTTTTGGAAACAATGGTCAGTACGTGATTGCCCCCTTATTCGCTCATCCTCAGGCGGTTCCTCTGTTGACCCACATTGGTGGAACCTTGATTAGAGCTCCGGGAGCCCCTGGCACGATATTTTACCCCCAGGCCTTTTCGGTAGGTGACCCTTATGTCTTATTTTTGATGGGCATTTTGTTGTTTGCAATCGTTGGCGGGCTTCGAAAAATTGTGCGTCGAAACAAGCGGGTGAGAGTAGTGGAACCTTGGACGGGGGGAATTTCCGATTATACGGCCAAAAAAAGTTTTACGGCTGAAGGATTTGTGCACCCTTTGAGGTTGGCCTTCCAAGGATTTTTTGGATTAAAACGCCATCGTTACGATAAAGGCGGTGTCCGGTTTTATCGCCACACCGTCATTTACCGATTGGAAGAGCAAGGCTATCTTCCGGTGCTGAATATGGTACGTTACTTGGCTCGTCAAATTCGGAAAATCCAGTCCGGGTCGACGCCGGCCTACCTGGGTTGGGTCGTGTTTGGGACTCTGGGGGTGTTGATGCTGAGTTTGTTTTATTCAGTCAGATAATACCTTGGTGGGCATTTCTCAGTCATTTAAGGGGTTGAGGGTGTTCGGACTATGGGAGTTAAACTCGTAGGCTCGTCGCACCAGAACCTGGATAAGATTATTGACCTGAGGACGCTCTTGGGGCTGAGAGCTTTGGATGAGATGAATTTGGCGGGTTAATTCGAGTTCGGCAATTGGGACAAACGCTACGTCCGCAGTTTTTCGTGCCGTTATCCAGGACATGACTGACAAACCAATATTATGGTGAACGAGATCCATAATGGCCCGAATCGAGGATAGCTCGGCCATAACCCGAAGATCCGATATGTGGAGGTCGTGTCGATTAAGAGCCTGGTCCAGAATCCCGCGCGTTCCCGAACCCTCTTCCCTGAGAATCAGATCAACGCTTTGGAGGTCCTTGAGAGTAATTTCCGGGCGAAGAGCCCAAGGATGTGAGCGAGGCATAATCAACCCCAGATGATCTTGCCATAAATTGGTGACTTGCAATTTTCGGTGACTTAGTCTGCCTTCTGCAATTCCAAAGTCCACTTGGCCCATCTCCACGTTACTGATGACATCGTGACTGTTCGCCATGGTTAAGTGAAGATGGACAGCGGGATGTGTGCGGCGAAATTCTCCTAAAGGATCGGGAAGGAAAAATTCGGTGACGGTGTGAGAAGCGGCCAGATGAACCCATTGTTCGCCTTCAGCTGTTTGCCGTACCTCCCTCTGTGCCGTTTGCCACAAGGCTTCAATTTGATTGGCATAGGAATGAAGTGCTTGCCCGGCCGGGGTCAGATGCATTCCTCGGTTCCCGCGTACAAAGAGGGGTGTCCCAAATTCCAGTTCCAATTGCGCAATTTGATGTGAGGCAGCCGAAACGGAAAGGTTTAAGGTACGGGCTGCTCCGGTTATATGTCCTTCTTGTGCTGTGGCTAAAAAAACCAATAGGCGATTGTCCACGTTTTTTCGACTCCTTTTATCGGGTTAAACCCAGTGTCTTAATTTACGTTCAACACGGTACCACGCAGCAAAGAGGGACGCCGGAGGATCCTTGACGGTCGTGTCCGTCAATATTCGGAGAAACTTCCACCACTTTTTCCCATATGCGTAATGCAAGGACTGTTCAATGTTCACGCCAGCCCAATATCGCCGTTGGTCCCAACGGGAAAAACCCAGTTTGGGAAACCATTTTTCAACGACATGGGCCTCACTTTGCCGCATCTTTGGGATATTTTGATGCGCCCCTGCTTCGTGTTCCAGGTAGGACATCAAGGTTTCAGGGACAAATATACCGGGAAAACCCCGCGCACTTAAGGACAGCCATAACAACCAGTCGTCGGCACCAGGCGCGCTCAAATGTCCTGTCCACTTACTCCGATGATAGGCCTCAAATCGCATCAGGACCTGGGACGGTGTGACAATATGGTTGAACATTTTGAGATCTTGAAGTCTCAAAGAAGGTACTTTGGTTTGGTACAACTGATATTTTTTGCCAGAGGGGTATACGATATGCGCATTGCTCACGGCAAATCCATGGTGCGGATGAGCTGTTAATGTCTCAATCATGGTGGTAAGGAATACCGGATACCAGAAATCATCCTGGTCAAGAAAGGCAAGAAAACCATCATCGAAGACAGAAAGGCTGGCCCCCAGCCGTCTGGCCTGGGCCACCCCGTGATTGGACGTAATATAGTGATATTCTGCATGGTAATGATTGGCAATGTCTTCGGAGCCATAAGGTTCCGGCGTGCCATCTTCCAACACTATCAGCTGCACCGGCAAGGGAACCTTCTCTTGTTGACGGACACTTTCCAAACACCGATTAAGATAATTTCTGCCATACCAGACCGGGACCACTACCGTTACTCCCGTCATGTATTCACCTGCCTGAATTTTGTCGACTGTGACTCATTTTACTTCATATGTGATCGTAAAAGATCGACGACAAAGGTTCAAGGCACGGTGACGCCCATGTCTTTTAACCGGTTGCGCTTTCTTTGGACACATGAACATGCCCTCGGGGCGACCCTGTTATGCTGAGGTGGCCCGTGAGCACCCCATAGACCGTTTTGATTGTAACGGTGGCCCAAAACAGAACGAGCAGAAAATAAAACAGGTGAGCCAGAAAGCCAATGAGTCCCACATGCACTTGGCCGTACAGTAAGTCAGTGCCACCTGTGAATACCCCCAAGGGGAATGTCAGGCCCCACCAGCCTAAGTTGAAGGGAAGACCCCGGTAGGCATAATGGATGGTGATGAGAATACTTAGGACCAACCACCACAATCCGAATCCCCATAAGGCGAAAGAACCCAACACCGCGGCACCGTCCATTGCGTGTCCTAAAGAACCGAACAAAATCGGCAGATATTTGCCTAAACCAATCAGCCCCATGATTCCGGTTCCCAATGTTCCCAAAGAAATCCATGTGGAGATGGCCATTTCTTTAGGGGGCAGCTTGTGCACAGCGAGCCGCAGAAAGAGAAATCCCAACATCAGAAAGGCCAAGGGAACACTTAAAGCCCAGAGTCCAAGACTTATGACCATAAACGTTTTTTGGACGGCCAGCCCTGCCAGATGTGGCAAGAGCAATGCACCGCTGGCTGCCGCAACCTCGGCTGGAACTACCGGCATAAGCCAGATGCCGGTTAAGTTGTCCAGGTGATGATCGTGCGAAATAAACATCATAAAAGGCACGATAATACCCGAAGCCAGCGCCATAAGGATGTTGGCAATCAGCAAAATCGTGGCGATCATAAGAGCAGCATGACCGACAATAGGCTGCCCCATGTCAATAAATCCGTTGATCACAGTGGTCAGAGCCATCGGCACCGCTCCCAAAAACATGGACTGTACCGGATCATGTAGGATGGCAATAGACCCTTTCCAGTTGAAAACCCCTTTCAAGACCATTAATATCAACAAAACTCCAACCAGAACGGTGTTGAACATCCATAGTCCGGTACCCAATTGTTTAAGCCATAGGGGACCGCCCGGATATAAGTAGGCTCCCAATGCGGTAATTCCTGTGCCCATACCGATGGTGAACCAATTCGGTGTGAAATGCTTCACAAAGGCTAACATACGATCCCCTCCTCCAGAAACTGTCATGTATCTTGTATGTGAAAATTGTAACATGCAGGGGTGGTGTCTGATTATGCATTTCCGGCGGGCGGTTTCAGAAAGTTGAGAATCAAAATCAAATCAAAGAGGTGTCAAATAAACAAATCAGGCGTCCACCATAGTAGCGAACAAATGCAATCCGTTTCACAGCGGCCGCAATTGCCGCATGTGTGTTCGTTACACAAGGGTTCCTGACAATCTAAACATTGCCCACTCGCGGGTTCACCACATGTACATTGGCAGGATTCTTTGTCCATGGCGCCTCTCCTTGGGTCTTTGTTGGTGCCGAGCTATGATAAAGAGTAGTATGAGAAGTCTCGAGCGGAAGTATGCATGCTTGCGGATCGGTAATTTTAGCCAATGACCTCTCACATGTAAAGAGGCGTCAAAACCCGAAAGTTCACGCGAATCGGACACGGAATATCACTGTCTATTTTGACGGGGCTTGCCAATGCTGACTAAAATTGGAGGAGATAAGAGAATCATGGCCTATCAGAAGGAACCGTGGGATGGGGCTTGTGTACACCCGGACCAGGTTTTCGGATTGCCTTGGGGTGGGGATGATGAGTCGTGGCCTCGTGACTCACAATAGAGGAAAAGCGAACTCCTGGTTCCGGGTTGATGTTTCTTAAGAATCCCTGTCCTCGTGCTTCCCAAAAGGACAGTTATACGTCACTGGGATCTTGCATCAAGAGGTGGAAGCATAAGAGTCAAATAAATGAAATAAGGTCGCAGCATCAATGTTTCCTCCGCTAATTACAGCCACTGTTTTGCGGTGATGGAGGCGGTTGGGTTTTCGGAGTGCATAGGCGAGTGTTGCCGCCCCGGAAGGTTCCGCAAGCATTTTCTGACGGGACAACAAAAGAAACATCGCCCGCCGGATTTCGTTATCGTCAACCTGGACGATGTCGTCTACGAGTCTTTCGATAATGGGGTAGGTTTTTTCTCCTAAAGACGACGTTTTGAGACCGTCTGCGATGGTATCCGTGAATTTCAAAACGATTCGACGTCCTTGTTGCCGCGATTGATAAGCTTTGGGCGCTCCCACCGGCTCTACGCCGATAACCCGGACGTCAGGACGTTTTCCCTTGATTGCCGTGGCAATTCCGGCAATCAGTCCCCCTCCTCCGACAGGGACCAGAATGAACTCAACCTCCGGCAATTGGTGCAGGATTTCCAAACCTATGGTTCCTTGCCCCGCCATCACGTCCGGATCGTCGAAGGGAGCAACAAAGGACAGACCCAGATTGTGGGAAATGGCCTGGGCGCGTTCTAATCGCTCTTGGCTGGTTGTGCCCAAGAATTCGATATCTGCGCCATAATGTCTGGCGGCCTCTACTTTCTCGGGCATGGCGTTTTCGGGCACAACTAGGTGGGAGCGCAGCTTAAAATAACGAGCCGCCCACGCAGTGGCGGCGCCATGATTGCCAGAGGAACCGGTGACTACTCCGCTTCCTCCGGCTTCATACACCTGTGCAGTTTTGTTAAATGCCCCCCGAATCTTAAATGATCCGGTGCGTTGCAAATTTTCCGCTTTCAAGACCAAATCGCAGTTCGCAATCTCGGCCAAGCTGTGGTTCCGAATGATGGGGGTGCGGTGGACGACATCATGGATACGCTCGTAAGCTTCGTCAATGGCGCTTAGTGTCAGCGTATTCAAGACACAATCACCCACCAAATGGGATTGTCCGGATGCGGTTGGGGAATTTCCGCTTCACTAATCTTAATTTTTTTGCGTCTAACCTTCTTGGCCAGGCCCACGGAAAAGGCTCGTGTATCGTATTCGGTTTTGGAAACCTGATAATAGCGCATTGTGTCGGCAATAAAGGATTTTAGATCCTGTTGCGCCAAAGACCATTCACTTTCAGGAAGATCCATCCAATAATGCCCCTTCCACATACTTAAACGTACTGTGATCTTGGTTAACCACTGAACGGTTTGCGATCGCTCGCCTAGGTTGGTCTGTTCCAAAAAAGCCACCAAAGGCTCCGTTTTTGTGTCTTTGGGATTCCAAAAGACCAGATCAACAAAAATGCTTCCTGTGCCGGTCGACAGTGCCGGTTTATTGTCATGAATCGTATTCATCGAACAAAGTTCCTTTCCTCTCTTCTCTTCAGTCAAGTGTTGCGTGTGACTGCTTTTACATCGACTTGGGGCTGATTGATGACCCGAGAATTGGCCGGCACGCTTTCGGTGAGCCAGACATTTCCTCCGATCACACTACCGTCGCCGATTTCGGTATTGCCGCCTAAAATCGTAGCGCCGGAGTATATCACCACACGATCCCCGATGGTCGGATGTCTCTTCTGACCCCGTATGATCTGCCCTTGCACGTCCCGGGGAAAATTCAAGGCGCCCAAAGTGACGCCTTGGTATAGCGTGACTTGGTCTCCTACCTGGGCAGTCTCGCCTATGACGACCCCTGTTCCATGGTCGATAAAGAAATTTGACCCAATCTGAGCTCCCGGATGAATGTCGATTCCGGTTTGACTGTGGGCAATCTCAGTCATCAACCGAGGCAATAAGGGGACGTTCAATAAAAAGAGCTCGTGCGCTAATCTGTATACCATAATCGCATAAAAACCCGGATAAGTGGATATCACTTCCGAGTGGTTTCTTGCTGCGGGATCTCCCTGATAGGCCGCATCTACGTCCTTGTACAAGAGCGATTGTAGGATAGGGAGGCGAGCATTGAATTCCAGGGCCGTGCTGAAAGCCTGACATAATATCTCGCAAGGAGCCTGTGCGCAATCATGATGAGTCTGGCCTCTATGAATCTGATGAGCGAGATCCCAAATGACCTGTCCCAAGAGTTCGATGCGGGCTGCAGTTCCCTGAGCTTCCACGGCTTCTTCCCAAGGATGTTCAAAGGGGAACAGCAAGCTTTCCATACGTCGAATAAGCCGCTCTGTAGCTCGTCGGGTAGTAGGGGTGGCCTGTGCCGGATTCGCTGAAGCCGGAAGATCATAATGAGACAGTTCAACAATAATTTGGGACAGCTTCTCAATGTTGAATTCAGGAATTGACATTGGCTCCTCCTTAAGCATGCATATTTTCCAACAGGTTCCACAGAGTGGCAACGGTTTCGGAACCTTTGTGGAAATTTTCTAAATGAAAGTGTTCGTTGGGAGCATGGAAATTTTCATCAGGCAAAGCGAATCCCAACAGCACCGTGGAAATTCCCAGGACCTGTTCAAATGTGACCACGACCGGGATCGACCCACCCATGCGGATAAATGCAGCGGGCCGATGGTAAACTTCTTCGATGGCTTTGACGGCCGCTTGAGTGGCAAAGTGATCCACGGGCATAACGATTCCCGAATCCCCTTCTCCGCGCTCGATCCGAAGCCGCACACTATCTGGGCACTTATCGTGGATGAATTGACTGACATGGTCCAAAATCGCGTCCGGATCTTGATGCGGAACCAGTCGGCACGATATTTTGGCGGTTGCTTTTTGCGGGATAATGGTTTTTCGGCCTTCGCCTGTAAATCCCGACCACATTCCGTTGACTTCTAAAGTGGGGCGGGTCCAGACGCGTTCCAAGGTAGTATAGGGTTCTTCGCCAAACAGCCGGGGTGCTCCGGTTTGTCCCAGGAACTCTTGTTCATCAAAAGGCAATGACGCAAAACTCTTTCGCTCTTGTTCACTCAAAGGATCCACACCGTCATAAAATCCCGGGACTTTAACCCGCCCCTGATCATCATGGAGAGCGGCAATGATGGTGGCCAGCACATGGGCGGGATTCGCTACGCTTCCCCCAAAGACACCGGAATGAAGATCTTGTCTGGGACCGGAAATCTCGAGTTCAAAGGTGGCGAGGCCTCTCAGTCCCGAACAAATCGCGGGGATGCCGGCAGCAAACATAGGAGTGTCAGAAATCACAGCCACATCGGCCTTGAGGGCTTGTTGGTGTTCGCTGATGTATTGTGACAGATGAATACTGCCGATTTCTTCTTCCCCTTCAAAAAGAAATTTTAAGTTCACCGGCAACCCCGTGGTCTTTAGCCAAGCTTCGGCTGCGATAAGTTGCATGTAAACTTGCCCCTTGTCATCGCTTGAGCCTCTTGCATACAGGATATTGTTTCGGATCGTCGGTGAAAATGGAGGATTGATCCACTGGTCCAGAGGATCGACCGGTTGAACGTCATAGTGCCCATAAACCAGAATCGTGGGCTTCTTAACATCGGTGATGGTTTCTCCGAACACGATAGGATGACCTTGGGTGTCATCGATCTGTACCTTTGCCACTCCGGCTTCCGTAAGTCTGTGGGCCAGCCATTCGGCTGCCAGCCGAACCTCAGAGCGGTGGCTTGATATGGCAGAAATGCTGGGAATCTTTAAAAAATCTGTCAGCTCTCGAATATGCTCTTCTCTATGGCTCTTTAAGTATGATAATGCCGGACTTGCTTCGATTGATGCCATGTCATCCGCTCCTGTCGTCGTTAATCGTCTGCGATGATCTCTATTATCATAGCCAAAAACTGACGATGCGGAAAATCAACTTTAGGCTGGGGTATAGTGATCAGGCAAGAAAGGTAAAGCAGGAGAGGCCGATAAAAATCAAAACTGTGGCCGCGAGCAGGTATTTTCGGCGGCGGATGAGCATGGATCCCATAATGTTCGGATCGGATGCAATCAATCCCAGCATAATTAAGCTGACGGGCATCCATAATGCCCCCAAGGCTTGCGCCCATAATGCGATTGGAGCAAAGGATAAATGAGGAATGAGAACCACGATCGCAGCCAGAGAAACACTGGCCGTGTGAAGCCAGGCAAATGGTCCTTGCGTGGGGCTCTGGCCCCGGTCGTGAATTTTCCCGAATGCTTCTTGCACCATCCACGCCGATGACACGGATATTGTGGAAGCGGCAAGAAATCCGGCGTCAAAAAGACCAATGGCAAAGAGTCCGGCCATCGTTCCCCCTCCATTGTCCCTTAACCACAACAGCGGATTGCGTCCATGAATAATGCTATGAGTCATCAACGCACCTATGAGCATCACCGTGGTCGCCATGATAATTTGGGCCACCACTCCCATGCGAATATCTCTGCGACCCGATTCCAAAGTTTGTACATTTCCTGCCCACACGGCATTTTGTTGCCAAAAAATCATCCATGGGGCTACGGCGTTTCCGGCTAAGGATAATAAGAAGAACGCAATATGCACGCTAAAGGCACCGGAAAATGCGCTACGCCAGGTATGAACATGGGGCAGTATGGTAAGAAGAGAAGGGATAAAGGCCAGATTCAGGATGGCCAGGACTAACAAGAATCGCTCCATGGGTTGATAGCGACGCACTGAGGTAATACCAAGCACCAGGACCAGCGAAAAACCGAGACCTATTACCCAATGGAATCCCAAGAGTGTTAAGGCGGATGTCATTCCGATAAACTCGGTCACGAGTATAATCGTGTTAAGTAGGTGCAAAATGATGGCATTGAAACGGGCGACAGTTTTGCCAAATTTCATAGAGACAATCTGACTGTACGGAAGATGGGTGGCCACGGCCACACGCAATGCCGATTCTTGAATCAGATAGGTTAATGGAGCCATAAATACCAAAGCCGGCAAAAACCATTGCAAATGATTTTGCGAACCCGTCACAAGATAAGAGAGCACGCCACCGGCATCATTGTCGGCAACCATACCTAAAACACCGGGACCGATGGCTAAAACCCACACCAGGAGGTGGCGAAGAATCCACACACGCCTTGAGGAATGGACGGTCGTCAGATAGGGCCTATGCATTCTACCACGCTCCTCCAGGAATCATGGTCATGATATGTGACAGGGATTGGAAGGGTGTAGAGAGATGCCGCCGTTAATCTTTTCCTCTCAAGCATAAAAATTTCAGCAAGATGAACCTGATGAGCCATTGACAAGCGTAATCTGTCAAAATGAAAAGGACACAGGCCGGATATAAGGATTCGGGAAAAGGCGGACAACAAGCAAGATTGTAGGAAACAGAGGTTATTGAGTGGCAAAACTGTCAGAAAAGGGGAAGCACGATGAATACCGGCTGGATAGAGATTATTCTCGGGATCGCGGGAATTGGCCTGGGAGTAGCGGGGAAATTGGCGCGATCTTCCATGGTGATTGCTTTGGGTCTCATATTTATGGGCGTGGCGCATGTTGTGAGCGAGCAGTGGTCGAGATTTTTGGGGGATGCCGGTGCCTTATTGATTCTGCTCGGGTTGGGAATGTCTGTCGCCGTGGCGATACACCAATGGCGAAGGAAATAAAAGAAGTCTGCAAAGTGGGAGATAAAGCTCTGCCTTTGATGATGCGCGCGGAAAGGGAGCCTGTTCATGCTTGATGAAGAAAAGGTCTTTAAAGATCCCGTACATGGCTACATCTACGTGAATGACTCCTTGATATGGGATTTGATCAATACCAGGGAAATGCAGCGGTTAAGGCGGATCCGGCAACTCGGTACGGCATATCTGACCTACCCGGGAGGGGAGCATAGTCGATTTGCCCATTCTCTGGGCGTGTATGAAGTGATTCGCCAAATTGTTCAAGCATTTTCCCGTAATTCTTATGAATGGCCGTCGGAATATAATCAGTTGGTCATGGCCGCCGGACTATTACATGATGTCGGACATGCTCCTTTTTCTCATGCGCTGGAAAAAGTGATTGGTCTCAGGCATGAAGTGTGGACCGAACGCTTGATTCTTAATCCCTCCACAGAAATTCATCAAGTGTTAAAACAAGCTCAATCCAATCTGCCTTATGATATTGCAGCCGTCATTAACAAGACCCATTCTCAACAACTTGTGGTATCTTTGGTGAGCGGACAATTGGATGCCGATCGCTTGGACTATCTGATGCGAGACTCGGTGTCCACAGGTGTGGACTACGGAAAGTTTGATTTGGCGCGAATTATTCGCGTCATACGTCCTTGGGGTGACAGGATAGTTGTCAAACGCTCAGGTCTTCACACAGTTGAAGCCTATTTGCTGGCCCGGTATTTCATGTACTGGCAGGTTTATTTTCATCCTGTTTCACGTTCGGCGGAAGTGATTTTGAAGGCCATTCTCAAACGTGCGAAAGATTTGGTGACAGAAGGACGCAGTCCGGACATGCCCCATATGGCTTTAGAGGGACTATTTTTGGGAAACCTTGATTTGTCCAGTTATTTGGCATTAGATGATACCGTGTTATTTAATGCGTTTAACGTGTGGCAAAATAGTTCCGATCCGGTTCTGAAAGATTTGTCTTGCCGTTTTTTGGACCGACGCCTGTTTACTTATCTTGAAGACCCTGATCATGATTCGGATTTATACGAGAAGATTGCGGTGCAACTCAGACGCCACGGTTACGATCCTGCCTATTATCTGGCCGTCGACGAAACCGGTACAGTTTATTATGATTACTATTTAGGAACCGAAACCGGCAGGAATAAAGACAGTGCCCTATATTTATGGGATGATAACAGCAAACGGCTCGTGGAGATGTCGCGGCTTTCCAAACCCGTCAGTGCGATTGCCAGAGAAAGGCAGGTTGCTCGGCGGATTTACTTCCCCCGGGAAATTCAATGGAATACATAAAGTCGTGATGGTATGAAAAAATTAGATAGTGTAGGAGTGAGAGGACATCGAAGACTTAAAGCCAATTTCCGCCGATCAATTCTTCCAAGTGGGTTTGTATGTGGGGACCATTTGTCGTGCCGCGTCTAATCCCAAAGCCAAAAAACCTGCATATCATATTACCGTGGATTTTGGTCCTTTAGGGATGAAAGAGTCTTCTGCGCAGTTGACGGTGCGCTATGAGCCCCATGAATTGATAGGAAGACAAATTGTGGCGGTGTTAAACCTTCCGCCCAAAAGAGTGGCTGGCGTGCGCTCGGAGGTTTTGATTTTGGGAGCCATGGCCAGTGATAAAGATGTTGTTCTCTTAAACGTGGACAGCCCTGTACCCAACGGGACCGCAATTGGTTAGAGGACAGGAAAGGACTGAGACGCGATGAGGGTTGCGCTAATTGTACCGCCCGACACTCCCGTCACGGGTGGAAATTTTGTTTCGGCTGAACGCCTCAAAACGGGTCTTGTCAGCCTGGGAATCGAAACACGGGTTGAGAAATTTTATCCCCGAATGCGGGGCTTTGACGTTTATCATGCCTGGAACGCGGTTCAAGTCGGGATGCGGCTGATTGAACACGGCACTGACCCGCAGAAAATCGTTGTGACTTGGACCGGTACAGATTTGTGGGGTGATTGGATCAGAAACTCTGCGGCTATACGCCATGCACTGGATCTTGTGAGACATCAGGTGGTATTCACTCCCAATGCCAAAAAAAGGTTGGTGAGTGATGCACCTGAATGGGACTCTATAGTGGACGTAATTGGGCCTTCGGTCGACGAGAGTTTGTTCTATCCCGCCGATTCGCCTGGTATGCGGGACAAAACTCCGCTGGTGGTGATCGCGGGAGGAATTCGTCCTGTAAAACGCAGTGCCTGGGCAATCGACCTGGTCGAAGAGGCCAGACAACTCCTAGGTTACGATTTTCAACTGGCTGTTTTGGGACCTGTCAGAGATTTTCAGGAATGGGATCGGGTACTTTTGGCAGCCAAGGGTAAAGGCTGGGTTCACATTATCGGTGAAAAGCCCAAAGAATCAATGCGAGAGTGGTATCAGCGCGCAACGATTGTGCTGAACTCGAGCCGGATCGAAGGTGTGTCCAATGCACTGATGGAGGCTATGAGTAGCCAAGCATTGGTGGTGGCGACCAATATTCACGGCAACCGGTATCTTATCGAACAGGGCCGGACAGGTTTTTTGTTTGATGATACCGAAGGATTGATCAAAGCCTTTCGCTTTGTGATGGAAAATCCCGACCAAGCCGATATGATGCGTTACAACGCCCGTAAGCGGATCCTTTCGAGGCACTTGCCCAGTCATGAAGCCCAAGCATATGCCGCCATATATCGTCAGATGACATGGTCTCTTTGTTCAAGGGGATGCGAGTTATGACCGTATATGGGTTAATTCGCTTCGATATTGAAGATTTTGTGACTCAGGAATCCAATGATGCTTTGGAGTTCATTTTGGATATTATGGACGAATTTCAGGTACCTGCCAGTTACGGGATTGTGGGAAAGAAAGCCCACTATTTGGATCAGGGACACCGCCAAAGAGTCTTGGCACGTCTGGCGACAAAAAATGCCTTAGGGTTTCATTCGACGACCCATAGTGAACATCCCACACTCTCGGAAGAACTGGCGGAGATGGAGTATCAGGCGGGAGTACAGCGATTCATCGAACGCGAAACCGTGGGAGTAGATACGGTGACTAAACTGATTAAGGCTCCCCTTTATTTTACCCAACCGGGAGGAAATTGGGTTCCTCACACGGCCAATGCCTTAGTTCAACTACACATGCCGGTGTTCTTCAGTGACAGTTGGAATAGTTATCTCATCACTTCATCACAACCTTTATGGATAGAAGATGTCGTTCACTGGTCTCCTCCCGTGCTAAACCCTAAACCTTTTGCCATGAAGTTGCCGGATAATCTGGATGAGGCCGTGGAAATGGTGGAAAAAGCTCCTTCGCAAATGTCGCCCAGGGACGCATTTATGGTCATGGTGCACCCTACGGAACTCGTCACCACGAAGTTTTGGGATGCGGTCAACTTCAAATTTGGCGCAACCACCGCCACTTTGCGAAAAGCTCCGCTACGTAGCCAGCAAGACCGCATGGAAGCATTTGAGAGTTTTCGGGCCTATATTCGTCACATTTCTCGAGCATCTGACATTGAGTGGACAGATATTATCCAATTGAGTGCTCGATTAAAGCCTTTACAGCCTCCGCATCTCGGGGAGCCGGATGAATTATTGCGTGCATTATCGGACCATGGGCTGGGACCCATTGTGATGCATGGGGAAAGTTTTAGTGCGGCGGAAGTCGTTTTGGCCCTAGCCCTATACTGGACTCAGGCTACACCGGGACAAGAATTGCCGCCTGTGAAAGCACCGCTGCAATGGGGATCTGATCGATTGCCGCTTGTTCATTCCTTTCCGATTCTGACTATAGACACTGTCAAATCGGGTGCCAAGGAAATTATTAGCCAGGCTCGTCAATCAAGATCCCTGTCCCGTGCCGTGGGCACAGAACCGGTGAGCATCGAAAATTGGGCCCATTCGGCGTTTTTTCATCTGATGCATCATGGACAGAAGAACCGTGCACCACAATCCTTTTCGCTTCCCCTGACTTTTTTGAAATATGTTAAAGAACCCACCCAACTTCATTGGGATTGGCCCATTTTCCCGCCGGAGTTCCAACCATTTCGTTTGTGGCGGGATACACAAAGGCTTGCGTGGTCACTGAAAGTTGCACAGTACCGATAAGAATTTGGGTCTATGTGCTGTTTTGGAACCAAATAAGCAATTCGGGAATGACAGTCCAATTAGGAGGATAGCATCATGCATGCCATAAGAATTCACCGGCCGGGGGATCCCTCGGCACTAATCTATGAAGAGGTTGCCAATCCCGAGCCAGGACCCGGAGAGGTTCGCGTGCGTCTTAGGGCGGCCGGAGTAAATCACCGTGACATCTGGGTGCGTCAAGGCGTATTCGGGGATTTTCCGGACCCTTTGATTCCTGGGTCGGATGGAGCGGGTGAAATTGATGCTTTGGGGCCGGGAGCTCGCGACTATGCTGTGGGCCAGAAGATCGTCATTAATCCGGGGCTCAGTTGCGGTCGTTGTGTGTTTTGTCTGTCCGGTCAACAAAACAGCTGTGCTTATTACCATATTGTGGACGGAACCTATGCGGAACAGATTGTCCTTCCCGTTCAAAATGTTGTACCCATGCCCAGTGGTCTGACTTTTATTGAGGCGGCATCCATTGGCATACCCTTTGTAACCGCCGAAGATTTCCTGGCGCGTGCTCAGGCGGTAACGGGCCAAACCATTGTGGTGTGGGGAGCCAATGGAGGGTTGGGATTGGCTACAATCCAACTGGCACGAATTAGAGGAATGCGCATCTTCGCCGTTGTTCGTTCAAACAGCTATGTTGACCGATTAAAACAAATTGGAGCTTCCGATGTGATTGTTTGGGACGGGAAGACTTCTCTGTCTTCCAACATTATGAATATGACCGCCTCGAAAGGTGCCGATATTGTTGTTGATTCGTTAGGAGAGAAAAGTTTTATGCAATCCCTCGAAATGGTACGTCACGGAGGTACGATTATTACTGTTGGTGCGACCACCGGAGGAAAGATTCAAATGGAATTGGGCCCGTTTTTTCGTCGGCGACTCACGATGTTAGGAGCCTATATGGGCTCGTCGGCCATCTTACCGAGAATTTTGCCGTTATTCTCACGAGGCACTCTACTTCCGGTTATTGACAAAACATTTTCTCTGTCTGATGCCCAAGCCGCCCATTCCCACATGGAGTCTCGGGGACTTTTCGGTAAAATCATCCTGGATATCTAAGAAATGTAAGGTTGTGCGTCCATTATCTCTTGAAAATGCTGCGTAAAGTGTGTGGTGGAAAGCCATGTCCGGTTAAAGTTCGAGATCTATTCTTCGGATAGCTGTGCCGAAAATAGTGGGACCTCCTCATATGAGGAGGTCCAAAAGAACCTACGAGGGCGATCGGCCTTTAGCGGCGTCCAGCCATTTGCTGTTCGGCCATTTCAATCATTTTACGTACCATGTGACCGCCCACAGCCCCACATTGTCGAGAAGAGACATCGCCCCAATAACCGTCTTCGACGCCTTGCAGGCCGAGTTCCCGAGCTACTTCATACTTAAATTGGTCTAACGCCCTGGCGGCTCCTTGCACAAGTGCACGGTTGCCGGTGTTACTTCCACGTGCCATTTTTTCACCTCCGTCTCTCATAACATGCAGCTATTATTACCGTCCCGGGTTGGTTTTACCCCTTATTTCCTTCATCTCAGCATGCCAATTTTAGGCAGTTCTATTGCTTGGTTGTCTATAACATTAGGGATGCCATCGGACAATATGGTGCTGAACGGATGGGCATAAGGCCGTGAAGGTCCTTGGATTGGTTCGAGCTTTATGCAACAATGGATATGATGCATTTTTGGGACACTTTGAGGCACTGCGAGCTGTCGTTCTCATAAAGATCCTAAGAATTTGTGCGGGACACGGATCCTTCACCGGTTGTTCTTCTTCCTCCTTCCCGACATAGGACCTGACGCGGTTACTTGAAATGGGCTTTTCGGGGGCGATATCCCAAGATGGTATCATCCACTTGATTCACGCGAAGAAGAACTAATCCGGACTAGCTAGAGACAATCAGTGAAAAAAACAGTAGGATGTTAATTGCTGTTAAAGATAAGACGGTTTAGATTCGTTGAGGAAATTGGCGTGAAGGGATTCAACGACAACCAAGAGATTTTTTCAATAGAACAGAAAGGAGGAACACGTTGATGCGGCTAATGCGAAGGGGTGGTGCATTATTCGGAGGTTCTGTGATTTATTTGATTTTGATCCTGACTTTTTTGGCGCGGGCCAATTCGTCAATGATGCAATCTAATAACCCCTTATACGCGCATTCTTTGGGTGCACAACTTACGCAAGTAGGATTGACGACGTCAGTTTACGCTGTGGCCACGATGATTGTTCGTTTTGGCTACAGTGCGCGAGTGAATTTACATGACGTTCCTCGTGTTATGACAGTGGGGTTTGTCTTATTAACCCTATCGATTGTGGGGACATTATTAAGCCGCAATCTTGTGGAATTCCTCGGGGCTATCGCCTTGGCCGGAATTTCGACGGCATTGGTTATGCCGCATTTGCTGTCTTTGATGGGAGCTTTGTCCGCGCCGGAAGAGCGGGAAAAGAATCTCAGTTACTATTCGTTGGCCTTGTCAACCAGTCTGGTTTTGGCCCCCGTGCTGGGAACTTTGATTTTAACCCATCTGAATCTGCAAGGGCTCTACGGTTTATTGTTGGTTTTTTCCATAATGGGTTTGGGAGTCATGCTAATCAACTACAGAAAATTTCAGAACAAACTTCAAGCGGATGAGAAGCCTAAGAGTTTAAACTTGAGATTAGCCATTTCGGATCTTGTCCGTAATGGGACGTATACACGCAGTTTTGCATCTCTGTTTCTTTTTAATCTGTCTTTTGCGTCAGCAATGTCTTTCGGAGGATTGGACGTTAAGAGTCACTTTAGATTGGCTTATAGCGGAGTGGAATTGGTCTTGACAAGTTTTTTTGTGGCCTCTCTTTTGGGACGATTGGTTGTTTCTCGGTTTGTGAGGAAGAAAAGGCTCCAGAACAAGGCTATTTGGATGCTTTGGAGTTTAGGGATCGGTGGGATCGGGTTAGGGCTGATGGGTTGGGCTCCTTCTCTCATCGTTTTTCTGGTCGGGTTTTGGATGCTGGCTTGGCCGCACGCCGTTCTATTTCCATTAGTTGCCATGCGCATTGCGGGCAGTGTTGATCGCCACTTGTTGGTGGCTGCCAACACCGTGGCGCAATCATCATTTGATTTATCGGGCACCTTTGGCCCTCTTGCCATCAGCTTTGTAATGAGCCATGGGAACTTGGGATGGGGGTTTTGGATCATCGGATTACTGCAATTTGTGGGAATGGCGATCATGGCATCAGAAGCACATCGAGAGTTGTTGAAAAGGCGGCGTCTCGGCAAGCCCGAGAGTTTTGCCGGCTGAATGAAAGAAGCCCGATTTCCATGGGCTTCTTTTTCATCTCGCTAAGTTTATTTCCTTGCTTCGGAGCTTGAGGAATGAGAAGGGAGATGGGGGAGAATGCGAATGCTAACCTGATGCCTTTTTGAAAACCAGTGGATGAGCACATCGGATCCTCGTGGAAGTTGATTAATGGAGAGATGTTTTTGGGAAGAAAAGTTACGGATTTTAACATCCATGCCGCTCAGATTTACGTTTTGACTACCCCAAAGAGTTTTCAATTGCAAGCTCTTGGAACTGGTTTTTTCAACTTGTCCGAAAGTGTTGTGCCGTAGGCATTTCACGCAATGCTTACGATAGCTTGGAAGATTTATGCTAAGAACATCATGTGTGATAGGATTCACGGTTAACATGACGGGTGTTTGGGGTGTGAGATATTTTAGCCAGCGGGCGGCACCAGGCTTGGGATGATAGATAAACGACCCATTTTTGGCGGAGTCTAAGCTTAGAGTTCCCGAGGAAGTGGACCGGATACGAGCCAAAACGTGCATAGGTTCCGGAGCGAGGGCAGTGGGGTGAATAACTGAACCATCCAGGGTACCGAATACTTCAACACTTTTACCCACGGCCAACGGTAGTTGGCCCAGACGAGGAATTTGGCCGGCAGCTAGAGGCCAAGAGATATCTTTTGTGTTGTTATCGGATTGGAATGCTAAACTAAGAGCCCACTGGTGCCCATTTTTAGTCAGTTTACCAAAGGCTGCCGGTTGAATTTTCATGACTATGTGTTTCGAATTTTGGACGAAGCGGCCCCATTCACCGGACCTCAGAATCCGAGGTGCAAGTGATCCGGGAATGGAGTACCACCCCGCTCGCAGTGTGAGGTCTTGCAAAGGCCAATGCACGATTCGCTGTTTTTGTGGCATAGAGACGGTTACGGATGTTTTGGAGATGTTGAGAATTTCTCCGAATCCTCTATGATCCGCGTGTTTGCGTGTGAAGAGAGAAGAAGAGTTGTGAGGTCGAAGGGGCCCTGGGTAGAATCGAACAGCCTCTTGAAGAGGCTGAATTCCCGATATACTCAAGGTCAAGAGGGTAGTCAGAAGCTGTTTTGATGTGAATAGAGTCATGGTGAATCCGTCCTTCCTAAAGGATTTGTTATCGCCAGTTTGAGCAGAGGGAAGGGGATTCATGCGGTAACAAACTGAACAATGGCTGAAAAAATGGAAGAGAAAAAGCATGGAATAACTCGACGACAAGTCTAAATCTCATCGGTAGTCCAAATCAGAGCCGCGCTTGTCATGGATTGATACGTCATATGGTTTTTCGATTCTATTGTGCCTGATTAGGCAGTCTGGTACTGTCCGGGAGTCTTGTCGACTCGGCCGTCACAGCTATTCCAGAAGAAGGATGACACTGTATCAGAATAAATGCTCAGAATCTGAACTTGGGCAATGTTATACGCTTCCTTGATGGGAAAGCGTGAAACGGCTGAGGTGTCAGTTAGGAATTAAGTACGATCCAAAGCCAAAGGCAGGCGAATCACAAAGATGGTACCGCGTTGGGGCGGCTCTCGATTGTATACTTGCACGCTCCCGTTCATGGCCTGCGTTAGAGCTTGGACAATGCTGAGGCCAAGGCCGCTCCCACCGGATTTTGAGGTGCGGGAACGATCGCCTCGGAAAAATCGGTCAAAAATGTGGGGCAGGTCCTCAGCTTTGATTCCGGGACCGTTATCCATGACTTGGATCAGGCCATAAGACCTGTCTGGTTTGATTTGCACTTCAATAGATGAACCTTGAGGAGTATAACGTGTTGCGTTATCTACCAAATTCAGTAACATTTCGGTGAGGCGATCTTTGTCTGCCATGACCCTGATGGGTTCAGGAGAAATAGACAGAGAGTGGTGTCGAGTAATGGGTTCAAGGAGTGGGACGCAATCATTGAGCCATTCCTCTAATGACACGGGAGAAATTTGAAGAGCCGCTTCCTGTGCCGTGTCAAGGCGCGACAGTGTCAACAACTGATTGACGAGCCGGGCCATGCGCTTGGCTTCTTGGCGCATAGCCTGAAATCCTCGCGCAATTTCTTCTTCTGTCAGGTTATCTTCAGACATGAGGGTTAAGAACCCGTTGAGGGCCGTCAAAGGAGTCCTTAATTCATGCGAAGCGTCAGCTACAAACTGGCGCATTTGCTCTGAGAGCATTTTTTCGTGGTCCAGCAACTCCTTAATGGACAGCGACATGACGTTAATGGCATCGCCGAGTTCGTCGAGTTCCTTAGGGGGATTTTTCAATTGAGTCGTATGTCCGATTTCACCTTCGGCAATTCGCACGGTGCTGTCTCGGATTTGTTTCAAAGGGACCAAACTGTTTTTCACCGACAAAGATCCCAACCACCCAGTGACAGCGAGTGACAAGAAACCAAGAAAAGTGAATAATTCAATGTCCCGAGCTAAAATGCGGCTGGATGAGGCGGTGCTTGTCAAAAGCCAGACATATCCTGCGGGATGCGCGGGAGAGCCTAAAGGTGCATCGACGACGAGATAGTGGTGCCAGATAAAATAGGTATGGGAGAAGTCTAAGGGGGGAACTTTGATCAAAGGCGAGGAACTGGCCACGAGCAGCCCTAAATGGTTAGTGATCACCACATCCACTCCTGGAGCCTGTAGTCGGCTGACTAGCATGTGGGCAAGCGAGTGAAAGGGCAGCGCCTCATGTTTAGTCATAGTGTGATGGATAATAGGTGCCAGAACAGCAATCTCCTGGTGAAGTGAACGGGATTCCGAATGAAACAGAACAAAACGCAATGTTAAATACTGACTGATGCCGATGATCACCAGCAGGATTGCCAGCAGCAAAATTTGTCGGCCTATGAGTTCATCTGTCAGAGTTTTTTGCGCCATGGCAATCTAACTTCCTAACCGGTAACCAAATCCACGGACTGTTTGAATGAGTGTTTTCGCTCGATCTTGTATCTTTTCTCGAAGACTGGACACATGCACCTCCACAAGGTTATCGTCGCCGGGGTAATCATAGCCCCATACGTGCTGTAAAATTTGCACTTTGGACAACACAATACCCGGATTCAATAATAAGTATCGTAATAATTCATACTCCTTGGCGGTTAACGTGATGGGTACATCCTCAGTAAATACTTTATGGCTGGCATCATCCATGGTTAAGGGCCCAAATTGAAGGTTATGATTTTGATCCTGGCCAACACGTCTGAGCCCTGCCCGGAGCCGTGCGACCAATTCGTCAAAATCGAAAGGTTTAATAACATAATCGTCGGCTCCCCCCTCCAAACCTGTGACCCGGTCGGCGATCGCATCGCGGGCGGTCAGCATGAGAATAAACAGATGGGGATCTTGTCGCAATTTTCGACTGAGTTGGAATCCGTCTTCCCCGGGCATCATAACATCGATAACGGCCGCATGGGGCTTAAAGGTGCCCACAGCTTGCAAGGCTTCTTCGCTGTCTTGACAGGCAAGCACTCGAAATCCCCGGTGGGACAGACCGATTTTCAAGACGTCTCGAATGACCTCCTCATCATCGACGATCAAAATCCGGTGTTTATCCATTTGGCCATTAGCGGTGAGAACTCTGCATTGTACGCCAGAGACAAGTCCGCCTTTCCCCCTTTCTCTTAAGTCTGCTGACGGGAGTTTGGTTCAAAAACCCTCCGTCTTGACCGATCAGGCTTTTGATACATATGAAAAACTTTGGTCAGATGCGGCATTTTATTTGATTGCCTCTCTATGATCCGGCCAATTTGGCCGGTCCAACAATCTTTTGGTCGTGACTTTTTGATCCGATGCCCTTAAAAAGCTGAAATCTTTGTATAATCCCGACGAGAGCCGACAAGGGAATTGTAATCCACCGGGAGTCGCACCGTACCTTATGTGATTATCCCCATACTCGTTCAAACACTGTCATCAGTCAATTATATTATACTTCCCACCAGAGTCCACGGCTTGATAGGCCATGGAGTCTATCCGTGTTGGATGAGGAAGATCATGGCCTCACTACTGTCTTCATTCTCGGAGTTTGTATAGAAAAAACTACTTGCAGCTTTGTTGTAGCCATCAGTACGCGAAAAATATGTGAGATTAATATTTCGAAGCCTTAGGAAATTATTTGACAACGCCGAGAGCTTGGGAGTACGGATAGCAAAGCCGGCGCGCATTAGAGAACAGAACGGGGGTTATTACAAACAACCCCTTCATCACCCCCACCAATATATTGCCGGCTGGGACGGAAGCTCACAGAAACAACGTACTCAGCTATTACGAGAGTAAGTCTGTAATGATCTGAGGCGGGATTTGTCACTAGAGCCTGTATGCTAGAGCAACAAATGCAATTACATCCGTTCACCTCGCTTTCTGTTGAATTCTCAGGAATGTCTTACTAAAAATATGCTGTGAAGACAATACTGATCGCCAAGCTCACACGGCATACGACATCCGAGACCGGTCAAAGACTCCTGGATACCGCCAAGGCCTATCAAAACGCCCTCAACGATACGAGTCGGGTGGCCTTCGAGAACGGTAAGCTGTCCAATCAAGTGAAACTCCACGGACTGGTCATCCAGAACTGGGGGAGCATTTTGCGTGGCCTTCCCCGCGGGCTTGTTCGGTATCGAGACAAGTGGGCGCAACCTTCAAAGGGTTGTGGACCCAGGTCAAGCACAATGCCTCACACCGAAAGAACGGCTAGACCAAGAAGCGGTACCAGGGTTTGGACAAAGCTCCTGTCTTGACAGCGAATACCACCCCCTTTACCGATCAACGAGATTACCGATTCCAATCAGGGCAACAGGTATCCATCACCACCTTTGATGGTCCTGTGGTCTTGGCCTACGAAAGCTACGCGAAACACCAGGACCTGATCCCAAAGGGTTCTTCGGATGGTGTCACCTTGGGGGCCGCCAAACTCGGACGTGATCTCAGGACCAAGACGTTCTACCTTTTGGTCAGCTTGGAGGCGAAGACACCGGCCTTTACTCCGGAATCGTGAAAAGGCATCAAGGGCGCGGATTGGGGAGAACGGTATCTGGAGGTGACCACCACACCCGGGAACACGATGCAGTTCTTCCGGGGAGGAGCCATTCGCCACAAGGGCGAGGCTTTTCAGAGAGTGCGTTCACGTCTTCAGTCCCAAGGCACTGGAGGAGCCAAGGGGCGACTACACCAATTGTCGTTGCGAGAGAGACGGTTTAAAGCCGACGTAAACTACCGAATTGCCCAGTCCGTTGTGAAGCCTGGTTTCTTGATCGGCTGGGAAGATCTGATCGGTATTCGAGAGAGAACCACAGGGAGGGACAAAAGGAATCGTAGGCGCCGAGCGAAATGGGCCCTTGCGGAAAGGGGAGCCTATATCGCCTACAAGGCCCAAGTGGCCGGTGGTTTGGCGATCCGAGTGGCTACCGATTACACCTCCAAAGGTTGTCCGCACTGTGGCCATGTTTCCGATAAGAACCGTCCTGGCAAGGGACTGACTTTCCGTTGTGAAAAATGCGGCTTGACACTCCACGCCGATCTGGTAGGGGGCCGTAACGTGACTCTACGAACGCTCTTCATTCGGCAGGACTGGATGGGGGCGGGGCTTTTGTCAACAGCCCCTGATGGGTCGGAAGCGGAAGCCAAAGCCAAGCGCCTGCAAAGGTTCTTGGAATTGCGGTGGAGTCCAGATCCAAGCTCCGTCCTTTAGGACGGGGTCGTTGACGTAGTTGATTCTATTGCTTACTGTAAGGCGTTTATGAATGAATCGCGGAGGATTCAGTTGCGGGTTGCAAGTGAACAGACGATACATGTCAGTGATTGACGGTCAAGAACGATAAACATTGCCTTCCGGCATCCGATCAGTCATCATCGGGTGCCGGATATTGCATCAATCGTCCGTTGCTTTGGTGACGCCTTTTGGCTCATGAGAGGCCAGTTATTGTGAATATAATAAACGGTTGGTCGGTCACAGAAGAATGGACCGACCGGTGTTGTCATTCTCCAGTTGCAGGAGAGTTATCCTAAACTTGATCCAATGGATGAGGGGACAGAAAATATTCTCCCGTGTCCCATCCGGCTCTGGCAATCACTCTATTTTGCAACGTTCTGTCAGCGTCAAGCCATTGTGTTTCCTCAGCGAAACCTGGCGGCGGGGAAGGAAGCTGATCGTGAAAATACGTATGCAGAGCAATACGCACATTGAGATGAGCAGCTATTTTACTGGCTTCCTCAACGGTTAGTTCACTGAATGGTATCGCCCGTTGGATTACCGCTTCGGTAACATCCAACTCGTCAACAAAATTCGTATGTTGTACTTCATGATATTGATCCAACAGCTCATTAAGACGCTGTTCTTGATATGATGTTAGGGGCCGGTTTTTGGCGTATCCCCATGAACGCAGGAATGACATCCTTATATCACCCTTTTTTTTGGACTGCGGGTATATGGGCATGTTGACATGCCTGATCGAAAGAAAAATGTTTTGATTTCATGCGTAAAATTTCCCCTCTGGTTAGCTATGAGACTACAATTGATTATAGCATGAGCATTATGAGATGTGAAAACCAGTGAGGAGACATGGCAATGGAACCCCTTCAAAGCTGGAGGTCTATCGGCATCCCGCTGATGGAACAAATTGAAGAATTGTCCCCCTACGAAGTCGACGAGTGGATTGCGTATTGGCGGATTCACAATCTCCCATTGACGGAATTATCGCGCGCCTTGTGGTATTTTATCGTTTCTCCACGAGTTCGGGACACCCACGATTTAGTCTATGAACGAGTGGATATGGGCAGAGCATTACTGAGTATTCACAACAGCACATCCGTCACGGGATGGGCGGTTATTGCTCATCTGATTAAACGATCGCTGACAATCTTTGGTCGCGAACGTATTCCCGATATGTTGCGAGCTGACGGTGAAGGCGACTTGCTTACAGCCTGGCAGAGTGGATCATTGCGGACAATCTTATGGCATACAGACAGACAAACTCGAATCTATGGCTACCGGTCCCTGCTCGCGTCAATATTACCTCCGGGCATGCCTCAACCCGTTCTCACTATGGTGCCGTCGCTGTGGGCTGTGAGTGCGCGTTTGACGCAGTGGTGGCCACCCTTGAGCGAGACACCGGATTTTCGTTTGGCCATCCGCAGCTACGCACAATGGACGACATCTTCCACTCGGGTGATTCCCTTGGCCTCTCCTAAAGAATCGGCGAATCTTCGGGCTTGGGAGCCTGTGCAATATGTCGTGGATGCCATACAGAAATTTCCTCGAACCCCGGACATGTCTGGCAATTTAGCGGCTTGCTACAATCCGGATGTAGCGGGCGCGCTCATGAATCAGATCGCTTCGTGCACTTCTGAACTCAGCAATAGGCGTCTTAGCGCTCTCATGGTGGAAGTTATGGCCCATCTTTTGCAAGTCAGTCCCGTGATCCATGATATGGATCAGTTATCCAAACACTTAGCGGCCGTGAGTGACTGGCTATGGATATCAAGACTGGCAGAGTCAACGCATGATGAGCGCCAGACCATATGGGGAGCATGGGGATGGTTTTTGGCGACTGTTCTGGCGTTTTTGGCTCCGGGAACGGGAACTGTCATTCGGGAGCCAAGCGGGATGGCTGAAAATGGCGATGAAGAGAAGTTGTGGCAGGCCTACACCGAACTTGATGAACAGTCTGTTCTAAGTTTGGCCAACAAAATAGGCGACGTGAAACAACTATGGCAGGATGTGGAGGACGAGGCACTAGTGAGTCCGTCCCATGCTCCGTTGCGCACTGTCTGGGCCTTCAAACCATGGCTTGCTGAAAAACCATTTGCCAGTCCCTGGGCTCCCGCGGCTTTGAGGATTATGATTTACGAGTCCCGGCGGTTGGCTCTTGGTGACGGCGAATAAGCTCGTGGTCGAGCGCATCCAGTGATACACCAAATCGCACCAGCAACACACTCAGATGATACAGCAAATCACTGGATTCCCAGGTTAGATCGGCGCCCGGGGTTTGGGAATTTGTGGCCGCCGCAACGATTACCTCAATTCCTTCTTCGCCGATTTTTTTCAAAAGTTGTTCGAGTGGCCCCGTTAATAGACGGGCCGTATAGGAGGTCGAAGGATCTTGGTGCACGCGTTCCCGAATATAATACCGGAGGCGGCCCAAGGGATTTGGCATTTCGTCACTGTGGGGAGGGTTGCCGAAACACGATACGCTTCCCAAGTGGCATGCCGGTTTGTCATTGGTAATCAGATACAGAAAGCTGTCTTTGTCACAATCCGGGAGAACGTGGGAAACTGTCAGGTAATTCCCGGAGGTTTGGCCTTTTTCCCAAAGTTCTTGGCGGGAACGACTGTAAAAATGGGCACGATGGGTTTCTTTCGTTAAAGCTAACGCTTCGTCATCGGCAAAAGCACACATTAAAATTTGCAGTGTGGCGGCATGTTGCACGACTACCGGGTACAAAATTTTTTCTCCCTCTTTGATTACGGCCAACGAATATCCAGTCCTTTCTCAAATAAACTTTTCTTGATCTCGATAAGGCTCAGGTGTTTTTGATGTAAAAGCGACGCTAATAAGACGGCCTCTTGGCCCTGTAAAAGCGCCTGGACGAGATGATCGATACTGCCTGCACCACCCGAGGCAATGACGGGACGCCGTACAATTTGTCGAACATAGCTGAGCATGGGCAAATCATAGCCCTTTTGCGTGCCGTCAGTGTCAATGCTGGTCAAAAGAAACTCGCCGGCGCCCAAATCCTCCGCCTGTTTCATCCATTCTCCTAAATCACGGGAAGTTCGTACCCGGCCGCCATGGCTGTAGACTTGATAATGATTGTCTTCGCGTTTGGCGTCGACCGCGACAACCAAGCACTGTTCTCCCCATCTTTGGGCAACTTCGCTGAGAATGGTGGGTTCTTGGAGGGCGTAGGTGTTGATGGAAACTTTATCGGCTCCGTGTTCCAGCAGTTGTTCCACATGACGGAGGGAGCGGATGCCGCCACCCACTGTCAAGGGTATCGACAGAGCATTTCGCGTCTTTTGAATTAAATCCAGACTCAATTCTTGGTCTTCGATCGTCGCCACGATGTCGAGCCAGACAATTTCATCGGCTCCGTCTTCATAATACTGAATGGCCATTTTGACAGGATCACCGCTGTCTTGAAGCTTGCCGAAATTGACGCCTTTAACCACCCGTCCGTGCTTTACATCAAGGCAGGGAATAATGCGGGGTTTGACCATTTTCAAAATACTCCTTCCCACTCAGAGAGATCGATTTCTCCATTGACCCACGCCTTGCCAATGACACAGCGGTGGATTCCCAATTGCTCCAGGCTTTTAATATCATCAGCCGAGCGAATTCCACCACCGGCGCCGATGTCCCCGGAGTATCCGGACGCGACATTTTGCCAGAACGGTTTATGAATACCCGTTAAAGTGCCGTCGCGGGAAATGTCCGTAACATTGCACAAACGAAAACCCTGTTGGTATAAATCATGCCACAGCCTCTGTCCGTCTTCTCCTTCTTGAATCCAACCATGAAGTCTGGCCCGCCCCTTAGCTATGTCAATTCCTGCAACCAGTTGCTCGGCACGAAAGTGGGTTAACAGCTCTTGCGCCCATTTGGGATCTGTCAGCAGCCGCGTTCCCAAAATGACCCGTCTGGCTCCTTGATTTAGTGCACGCTCAATCGTCAATTCGTCGCGGATGCCTCCCCCCGCTTCGATCTCAATTCCCTCGCCATGGAGACGGGATAACAAAGACCATGCTCCAAATTGTCCGCTACGGGCACCTTGGAGATCGATTAGGTGAATTCTTTTAGGCATGCGGCGATAACGAGTGTTAAAAACTCCAAGAGGATCTGTGCCATATTGAGTTACAGCATCATATCGCCCCTTCTCCAGACGCACCATGTGCATGTCAAACCAGTCAACCGCGGGCCAAATTTCCATCGTCCTCCACCATCTCCAGAAAATTGCTTAACAGCCGTGAGCCATTTTTTCCGCTTAACTCCGGGTGGAATTGAACACCGTAGAGAGCCGGGGCGGATACCGCCGCGGGTAGGTGCTCGTAATAATCCGTAAATCCCCGGATGATCTCAGGATCGGCAGGCTGAATTCGGTACGTGTGAACAAAATAGAATGTATAAGGTTTGGCCAAATTACGCCACAAAAAGGAATGAGGCGTGGTTAGGACTTCATTCCAGCCGATGTGGGGCAGAATCGGCGCATCGATTTTGGGCACGCTTCCGGACAACCAATGTAATCCTTCTCCGCCTTCCGCACTCTCATCGAAGAACAGTTGCAGGCCGAGACATATGCCCAAAATGGGTGTGCGGGCTGCATGCATTTCGTTGAGCCATCCGAGAAGGCCATGGGCTTGGAGACGATCGATTACGGCTTTCATGGAACCGACACCGGGGAAAATCAAAGCATTAACATGACATATATCCCGGGAGGTTCGAATCACGTGAGGATCTTGTCCAAGTCGTCTCAAAGCGGCCAAAAGACTGCCTAAATTGCCGTTTCCATAATCAAGAACAGCGATTTCCACGTTACAGCACTCCTTTGGTGGATGGCACATCGTCTGACCCGGACATTTGCACCGCCTCGTGAAGAGACTGCCCTAACGCCTTAAAAGCCGCTTCGTAAGTGTGATGCGCATTGAGTCCCGAGTGGCATACCAAGTGGAGTGTAATCTCTGCATGGGAAGCAAAAGCTCGGAAAAATTCGGGCCATATTTCGGCATTAACCCCATTAATCGGACGGTCAGGAAACGAACCCGACCAATACAATTGTCCGCGGCCGGAAATATCTAAGGCGCAGAGAATCAAGGCATCATCCATGGGCAAAAGACGTTGGCCGAAACGTTGAATGCCCTTCATGTCCCCCAATGCCTGTCTCAAAGATTGGCCCATGACAATTCCCGTGTCTTCGACTAAATGGTGGGGATCGACTTCGATATCGCCCTGGGCAGAAATCTGCCAGGACAGATGGCTGTGTTTACCCAAGGCGGTGAGAAAATGGGTAAACAAAGGCAATGAGCTGTCCACTGCCAAGGGCTCTTCAGTATCCAAATTAATGGCTACCCGAATCTCCGTTTCCCGAGTTTTTCGATATATTTCGTGTTCTCTCATGGCATGGAGTCCCCCTGGGAAGATTTTTGCTGCAGACGGGTCTTAAGGGACTGTTCGTGAAAGTTGAGTCCTTCCATCGCCGCCAATACTTGGCCTGCCTGAAGATATTCTTCGGGCAGACGTTCATCGGCCATGATAACGGACATGCGGCGCATGAATGTCCTCGTGGCCAAGCCACTCAAAAATCGTGCGGTTTTTCCCGTCGGTAACACATGACTCGGACCTGCCACATAATCTCCCAGGGCCTGGCCTGCCATTCGGCCGACAAACAAGGCCCCCGCGCTTTTGACCCCGGAAGCCAGGGCCTGTGCCTCACTACCCAGCAATCCCATGTGTTCCGGTGCAATCTGGTTGGCAAGAGTGAGCGCTTTCTCGGGGTTGGGGACTGTCATCCACTCAATTCGTCCCAAGGGTCCATCATAACCTTTGATCCATTCTTGAACCCGAGATTGGACCGAGGACACTGATCTGGGGCTCCAGGAAACAAAGTATGCGTGGGTGTCCGCCGCGTGTTCGGCTTGAGCCAGCAAATCCAAAGCGGCGACCTCCACTTCCCTGTGATCTAGATCTCCGGCCATCACAAGAACCTCGGAAGGTCCGGCACTGACATCAAGTCCGACCGCTCCCCGTCGAAATACTTCCGATTTGGCTTCCGCCACAAACCGGTTGCCGGGCCCCGCAATTAATTCCACGGGGTCAAATCCGTCGAATCCATAGGCCATGGCCGCTATTGCTTGAGCTCCGCCGATCCGTAAAACGGTTTTGACGTGCGCTGCTTTTAAAGCATAAATCCATAAGGGGTCTAATTGCATGGGGATTTTTGGGGCAATGGCCACGACAAGATCATTGACTCCGGCGATCTGAGCGGGAATGGCAGTCATCAAAAGACTGGATATGAGGGGATATTGGCCATTGGGCACATACACCCCTACCCGCTCAAGAGGAATCAAACGTTCTTCCAAATGCAGGCCGGTGGCGGGATCCACCGAGATCACCGTTTGAGGTAAAGTCGTTTGGTGAAACCGGCGGATTTGTTCGCAAGCGAAATCAATGGCTTCGCGATTTTTTTGAGAGTCTTTTGCCTCCAGAGTGGGGATAGGGAGTGTATCAACATTGACGATGATTTGTTCCGGCTCAAGATCGACCCCGTCAAACTGTTTGGTATATGCCAGAATCTTGGACATCCCTTCCAGTTTCACGTCGTCAAGAATCTGGCTGACCGTTTCGTGAACAGAATTCATAGGATTCTTCCTTTCGAACTCGAATTTCATGGTAGATTCGGATGACTTCACACCCTGTGCAACACCTGACGTAATTGTTCAAGCCCGGGCTTGGTACGCCAGTGAGATTGGTTGGCAATCAGACGTGCGCTGGATTTTAGAATGGTCACAATCTCAATCAGATGATGCTGACGCAATGTGTTTCCCGTATCCACAATGTCCACAATGTAGGGGGCGAGTCCAATAACCGGAGCAAGTTCCAAGCTTCCCGATAAATGAACGATTTCGACGGGATGACGATGCACGGAAAAATAATTTTGCGTGATTCGCTGATATTTTGTGGCGATCCGTGTTGGTCCTACTGGCCAATGCTCATTTTGCCCGGCTAAGACCACGCGGCAGTGAGCAAAGTCCAAATCTGCGACCTGTAATACATGGGTATTGGAATATTCCTCCAAAACGTCTAAGCCGACAATTCCCAAATCCGCAATACCCATTCCCACTAAGGTCGGGATATCTCGTGCCCGAGCTATTAAAACTCCCGGATGATCGTCTTGAGGTCTAAACCACAATTGCCGGCTGTCTTCATCTACGGGCCATGGCAATCCCGTTTGTTTCCATAAGGACTGGGAACCCTTCATTATCCGTCCTTTGGCGATGGCTACGGTGATATTGTGGAAACTCATGGAACGAAAGACCCCATTTCTTGTCGGACTGCCCGGTATAAAGGATCCAGGTAAAGAGTAAAACCAATTCCTTGCCATGATCGTCCATGAATATCCTGAACAAATCGCCCTCCGTTTAAGACAGGTTGCCCCACATCCTTAAAGTACAGGGAGAATACCAAATCCGTATAATAGCGCCAGTTTCCGGTTAACGATAAATCCCAGCGGGTTTCAACATGTTGATGAACGACGTGGTCGAGATGGGAGAGATGTTCGAAATCTGCTTGGGGGAGAATCTTATGCAAATTGTTCAGAAAATCGGGAAAGGGTTGAGATAACAGTAACCGGCGGCCAGCCGGGGGTAAATGTGCCATCAGATTTTCCGCCGCTACCAGGTTTCCGGCGCGCAAGTAACCCAAAATTTGCACAGCAGTGAGTTCGGGCACAGATTCTGTGACCAAAATCTGATTCAATAGCCCCACATTTCCCATCACCATGAGTGTGCGCGAGGCAAGATCGGGCCAGGTGCTGATGAGTCGCATAATTAATTCCAAAGCCAGAATATCGTGCTCGGATCCTCCCGAACCCAATATTTCCACGTCGATGGTTTCGGCCCATCGTCCGTAACCTGGATCATAAACGGGGCCCAGTGAAAAAACTTGCAATGGGAATCGGATGTGACTCGGTGGAAATGATGATAGCAATTCTAAGATCGATTGCGTGTGATCTTCACGGTAGCGGCCGGATTCAGCGGGGGCGGTGGGTACCGGGAAAAACCCTTGTTCCAGGAACTGGTTAATAATCATCATCATCAATTCGTATTCCCGACGATTTTGGTTGAGCCATTCCTCCACAAACTCACCTCACTACAGTAGCGATTCAGCGAACTAAAGAATATGTCCACATTATCGTACTTGTTCTCGATTGTCAACGATCCATGTTCGCATCCCAGGTCCCCGGTGTGTTCATAATATTAGGGTTCGTAATATATTGTCGTCGATTTTCATCTGTCCTTTGATTGTGTGACCAGATCAAAGGCCTGGAAAAAACCTTCCAATACGGGGATCGGAGCCACCGTGACTCGCAGGTGGGAGGGAAGGCCGAAATTGGTTGTCGGACGGGTCACATAGCCTCTGGCTTCCAATTGTTGTGCGATTTGTTGAGCCGGAGATTTCAGTTCTATGGTAAGGAAATTGGCTTGAGAGGACCAAAAGCGGAAATTGCGTCGCCGGAACTCACTGGTCATATACTCCCTGGCCTCAAGCGTGGCTTCACGGACTTGGGCAATGTAGTGTTGGTCCAACAGTGCGGCTTGGGCTGTCGCCCAAGCGGTTCGACTAACAGAAAAAGGAGCTCGGACTGTTCGTAACGTCGAAATTATCGGAGCGGGAGCAGCGGCCCAACCGATGCGCAGTGATGCCAAACCGTAAATTTTGGAAAGGGTTCTCACCATAATAACGGGACGGTCCTTCAGGATATCCTGAGTAATTTCAGCGTAGGAAGCGTCTTCCACGAATTCGTAGTAAGCTTGATCGACAACGACCAAAATAGACTCAGGCAGCGTATTGAGGAAAGACTGCCACTCTTCTTGGTGAAGAATCCCCCCGGTGGGATTATTGGGACTGCATAAAAAGATGAGACGTGTGTTGGGTGTGATTTTAGCCTGAACGGCCTCTAAATCGGGTGCGCCTTCGGCGTTGATGCCCACTTCGACGGGATTAGCCCCCGTTAACAGGGTGTTGTGGCGATATGCAGAAAAGCTGGGGGCGGGATAAATGACTTCATCGCCCCGACCCGCGTAAGTGAGGGCGATGACTTGAAGCAATTCGTCCGCGCCGTTGCCGGCAATGATGTTATCCAAGGAAAAACCGTGGAGAGAGGCTAAAAGTTCATAAAGAGGGGCAAAGTGAGACTCGGGATAGATGGCTAATTGATCTAAAGATTGTTTCGCCGCTTCGATTGCTCTGGGCGAGGGGCCCCACAAACTTTCATTGGAGGCCAGTTTTACGGCATGAATTCCTTTCTCCTGGTAAACTGTTTCTAAGGAGCGGCCAGGAATATAGGGAATTAGGGATTTCAAACTCGATTTCGGATCTATCACATCGCATACCACCTTGTCATGAGTTGGGTAACATCTTTTAATGTCAGCATAGGCTGATTTGGTTATTTGGAGCAACCTTAACTTCTGTTATACTAAAATTGGTAAGAATGGCCTACGCTCAATTGGTTTTTGGTTTCGTAGGACAGGCCCACCCGAGTGGGGTGAGACGACTGAATTTCAATTCGGACAGGAGGATTGTTTAATGGCAGAGCAGCGCGCAGTTCGCAACCTTAAAGAAGGCTGCTTAACGATGGATGGCATCAGCAAGGAAGAAATTGATCAGCATTATGGCATTCTCTACAAGGGTTACGTTAATAAGCTTAACGAAATCCGAGGGAAAATGGAAAATGTGGACCTGTCTCAGGCCAATCAGTCATATAGCGAGCTAAGAGGACTGAAAACCGAGGAAACCTTTTGCCTGAACGGCGCAAAACTTCACGAATGGTACTTTGACAATTTGGGCGGAAAGGGAGGCGAAGCCTCGGGGCGCGCTCTGGAGTTGATTAACCGTGATTTCGGCTCATACCAAAAATTTGAGGCGGAATTCAAGGCGACGGGTTTGGCTGTTCGCGGCTGGGTCGTGCTCGCCTATGATATGGATGACGAAAAGTTGCATATTTTTGGACAAGACGCGCACAATGTTGGGGTGCCCTGGGGTGCTTATCCCTTGTTTGTGCTTGATGTTTATGAGCATGCCTATGGTATTGATTACGGCGTGAAGCGGGCCCCTTACATAGAGGCGTTTATGAAGAATGTCGACTGGGTCGAAGTCAACCAACGCCTGGAGAAATACCACATCTAATACGTGAACAGTCAGGACAACGCTCAAGACGGAAAAACAGCCCAAGACGCTCTTTGGGCTGTTTTTCGTTGTAATTTTCTCGACGCTGTGAGATTTTGTGTAAAAGCTAACAATCGATATTGACATTGTGATAGATTTGTTCATATACTTAACAACGTATTGGAGGGTTTTCGTCAAAGCGTACGCAGTTTGTAAACTTGCGAGGAGGATTTTAAGGTGAAAGCTGAGGACGTGTTACGGACAATCAGAGAACAGAATATTGAAATGATTGATGTACACATTATTGATTTGCCGGGAACGTGGCAACACGTAAGCATCCCCGTCACTGAAGTGGACGAGGATACCTTTTCCCATGGTATTCCTTTCGATGGTTCAAGTCTTCGCGGATTTCGCGGAATAGAAGAAAGTGATATGTTAATGATTCCGGATCCGCAAACGGCGGTGATGGATCCCTTTGCTGCCGTACCAACATTAAGTCTGGTCGCAGATATCTCCGATCCTCAACACGTTCCTTATCAGCGCGATCCAAGGCGCATCGCCCACAATGCCGAACAATTTCTTCAAGCCACGGGAATTGCCGACATATCCTATTGGGGTCCTGAACTTGAGTTTTTTATTTTTGATTCGGTCCGTTTCATAAATCAAGGTCATCATGCATCCTATCTCGTGGAATCGTCGGAAGGATTCTGGAATTCCAATGAACCGGGAAACCTGGGACACACCATTCGAACTAAAGAGGGGTACTTTCCGGTGCCTCCGCTCGACAGCACGGCGGCATTGCGTGCAGAAATGGTGAAAGCGCTGCAGAATGCGGGAATTCGGGTGGAAATGCACCATCACGAGGTAGCTACTGCCGGTCAGGGGGAAATCGATCTGCGATTTAACTCTCTGACGAAACAAGCGGATACCGTTATGATGTACAAGTACATTTTGCGCAATGTCGCGCATCAGCATGGAAAAACCGTGACCTTTATGCCTAAACCCATATTCGGTGACAACGGCAACGGAATGCATGTTCACCAATCATTATGGAAAGATAATAAACCGCTCTTCTTCTCGGAAGATGGCTATGGGCATATGTCAACAACGGCTTTGAGTTACATTGCAGGAATTCTCAGGCATGCGCGTGCTATATTGGCATTTAGCAATCCTTCTACCAACAGTTACCGGCGTCTGGTTCCCGGATTTGAGGCACCAGTGAATATTGTGTTTTCCCACGGCAACCGCTCAGCGGCCGTCCGTATTCCCGTAACCAACCGTGCTCAAGCCAGCCGTATTGAATTTCGTACCCCCGACTCTACGTCAAATCCTTATCTTGCCTTTTCTGCCATGTTGATGGCGGGACTTGATGGCATACGCCAGGGACTCGATCCAATCAAAGAGGGATTTGGGCCTTTGGATAAAAATATTTACGCATTGAGCAAGACTGAATTGGCTGAGATCCAAAGCGTTCCGGGATCTTTGGCGGAATCTTTAGAAGCTCTGGAGCAAGATCACGCATTTTTGCTGGAGGGCAGTGTGTTTTCGGAAGATCTTATTGAGACATGGATCGAATACAAACGGATCAACGAAGTCAACGCAGTCAATTTAAGGCCGCATCCCATGGAATTTGAGTTATATTTTAACAGCTAATTGCCAAGAAAAACGGTATGCCACTAAGATGGAATTCATCTCTTCTTTTGACATACTGTTTTTTGCTAATTATGGTAGTATCGTACAGATTTTGGAGTTACTATATAGCTTGCGATAAGATGCATAATGATGCACGGTGGGCACCTTGATTATCGCCCACAAAGACCGTCTGACGCGCTTTGGCTATGAATGGTTTGCACGGTTCTGTCAGCGCCATGCTTGTGACATTCTAGTGCTCAATCAAGACCATTTGTCACCCGAAGAAGAACTCGTGCAGGACTTGTGGACCATCACCTATGTTTTTTCGGCTCGACTCGCTGGCTTGCGCAACTACCGAAAAAAACTTCAGGAGGCACTGGATGCCGACGTTAGCCCACAAAATCCGGTTGAACCCGACGCCGGAGCAAGTGACATACTTTAAGCAAGCGTGTGGCACGGCCCGCTTTGTCTGGAACTGGGCGTTGGCCGAGTGGAACCGGCAAGGGCGGGCGGCCATCCGAACGCGAGCTCTCTCAAAAAACAGTTTAATGCGATCAAGTACACGGCATTTCCCTGGTTGAAGGACATTCATCGCGACGCTCATAGCCAGCCGTTTGCCGATCTCCAGGCCGCGTGGCAACGGCTGTGGACGCATCAAAATCAGCACCCGGTCTTCAAGAAGAAAGGAAAAACGCGGGATAGCTTTTATGTCGCGAATGACAAATTTCGCCTGCAAGGGCCGCATGTCTCGGGAAATCGAAGAACATCAAAGTGAACAATACCTTGAGTTCGCGTCGGGATTATGCTAAAATCAGCATGTTGTCGCCGAAGTGGCGGAATAGGCAGACGCGTACGACTCAAAATCGTATGAGGTTACCCTCGTGCCGGTTCAAGTCCGGCCTTCGGCACCAAAAATTGAGCGGCCATCAGGCCGTTTTTTTATGGCTGGGTTTCTTTTGACGAGGGAAAAGCGGCATCGGCAATGGTCAAAAGAGCCCGATTAAATAATTCGGGCTGTTCCAACATGACCAAATGTCCGCTATCGGGAAGAGTATAGATAGGCATGTCCGGCCGTATGGACAGAAATTCGTCGGTCAAGACTTGTGGAGTCATTCGGTCTTCGGCGCCCCGGATCAGAAACATTGGACCGGAATACCGACTGAGGACAGATCGACTGTCAAAAAGACTGCAAGCGGTGAGTTCGTGCAAAATGCGGTCTGTCGACACCGTTTGCAATACCTTTAGATTCGCTTCATATATGGCCGGATCATAGTGCCTGGCTAACGACCAGCGTGCAATATTTGCAACAGCTTGTTCGGGACTGTTGATTAACTGCTCCAACAACTCGGGATTTACGGGAAGACGGGGTCCGGTACCAACCAATATTAATGCCTTGACGGATTCAGGACGCAAAATGGCCATAATCTGAGCGATGGCACCACCCATGGAATGCCCTACTACGACGGTGGGTTCATGAATTAAGTCGAGGCACCATTCGGCCAGGGAAATAATCAGGTGGTTAGGCAACACTTGCGGTCGGGAAGGCAAATCACAAAATTGAGACGCCAGAGGCACTCGGTGTTGCTTGGACCAAGTTTGGTTATTGGAGCCAACACCATGAATGAACAGCCAGGGCACTAAATCCACTCCTTTGAGTCCCAATTAGGGTAAAATGTTTGTAATTATAGTATATATCAGTGAAGGAGTTATCAGTAGGGATGCCGACCCAACTTTTAATTGATGGCCATAGCTTGTTGTTCCGAGCTTACCATGCCTTGCAGCAACAGAACTTAAGAACCCAAGATGGGAAGCCCACCGGAACGATTCATGGATTTCTGTCCATGGTTATCAAAGTCATAGAAGGGGAACATCCCGACCGGGTTGTTGTCGCTTATGATGGTCCCCAAAAGACGTTTCGCCACGACCAATATCTTGCGTACAAGGCCAATCGTGCCGTAAGTCCCGATGAATTTCGGCAACAAGTTCCGGTAGCGCTCGATATGATACGGCACTTGGGTATTCCCACTGTGATGGTCGAGGGGTTTGAAGCCGATGATGTCATTGCGACACTAAGCAGGATGGGTAAATCTTACAACTACCATACGCTTATCGTGACCGGAGATCGAGACTTGTTGCAATTGGTGGATGATGACGTGCTGGTACTCTTAACGACACGGACCGGAATTAGTGATTTGGACCGCATGGATGAAGACAAAGTTTGGGAGAAGATGGGTGTCGGACCGTCGCAAGTGCCGGATTTCAAAGGACTCATGGGGGATAGTTCCGATAATATTCCGGGGGTCCGCGGAATCGGCGAGCAGTCTGCCAAAGAACTTTTGCGCCGTTACGGTAATATCGAAGAGATTATACGCCGTCTTCCGGAAATCGAAAACAAACGGTGGGTTAGCGCCCTCTCTCTCCACCAAGAGGATGCGCGAACATTTCGAGATTTGGCAACCGTGGTACGTGATGTCCCGTTGAAATGGCCTACAGTTACGGAGCCATTTTCCTTTCAGCTTGATAACGGGCTGATTACTTTGCTCGATGAATGGGAGCTCAAATCGATTAAGCGTCGGCTTCTGAAAGTTACGGGGCATACTGAGAGTCAGACCATAGCTCCACTCGAATCATCGTCTTTGCCCAAAAAATTCTCCTCGGAGTACCAAATTGCTTCCTGGCAATCTCTCGACCCGGACTCTCCGTACTGGGTTGTCTGGCTGGATGAATCACAAGAACTATGGGCGATGGACCACCAAGCCCGCATTGCGAAATATGTTAAAGGGGAGTGGCCCCGATCTCCGTTATGGACGTGGGACAGCAAGCGTCTATATCACTGGTGGATCAAAGAAGGAGAACAGCCCCTGCCGGTTAGTGAAGACGGAAAGCTCCAGTCGTATCTTTTAGATGCCGAGAATGGTCATTATGATTTGACCTCCGCCACATCACGTCACAATCTGGGCATTCCCTTAAGCTCTCCCGAGTGTCTCATGGCTATGGAACACTTGATAAAGCAACAAGCCTTGGAAATCGAAAAGCATGGGCTTGATCGGCTCTATCGCGACGTGGAATTGCCTCTAAGTCAGGTTTTGGCTGAAATGGAAGAGAACGGAATTTATGTCGACCGCCGTGAATTGCAAGCACTCGGAGAGGAATTGGATCTGTCTATCCAAGGTGTGCAACAGCAAATTTATGAATTAGCCGGCTTGGAGTTCAATATTAATTCCCCTCAACAATTGGGGGACATTCTGTTTGTCAAACTGAATTTGCCCACGGCCAAACGAACCAAAACCGGCGGTTATTCGACTGACGCTGAAACACTGGAAAAAATATCTCCATTACATCCTATTGTTGAACACATTCTTTTTTACCGGCAACTCATGAAAATCAAAGGGACTTATGTTGAAGGAGTGCTTCCCTTAATTGGCGTCGACGATCGGGTCCATACCACCTTTCACCAAACTGGAACGGCGACCGGACGCTTGTCTTCCAGTGATCCCAATATGCAAAATATTCCGGTTCGGGTTCCTTTGGGGCGCCGTGTTCGCAGCGTTTTTGTGCCCGACTCGGGACGGAGCTTTCTGGCCGCGGACTATTCTCAGATTGAACTGCGGATTCTTGCTCATCTGTCGGGAGATGAGCATATGATTGAAGCCTTTTGGAATGAAGAGGACATTCATAGGCGCACCGCCGCAGAAATTTTTAATATTCCCATCGACCAGGTAGACAGCACTTGGCGCAATCGGGCCAAGGCGGTAAATTTCGGCATTGTTTACGGCATCTCTGATTTTGGACTAGCCCGTGATACCAAAGTCAGTCAACAAGAAGCCAAAGACTATATTGCCCGGTATTTTAACCGCTATCCTCGTCTTAAAGAATACTTTGATAGTATTATTGAAAAGGCACGCATTGAGGGTCTCGTGAGGACCATCATGGGCCGGATACGACCATTGCGAGACATTCATTCCAAGAATCGAGCCCGCCGTATGTATGCCGAGAGAATGGCTATGAATACGGCGATTCAAGGCAGTGCCGCAGACTTGATAAAGATTGCCATGGTGAGCATACATGACATTGCCAGCCGCCAACATTTGCATAGCCGGTTAGTGCTGCAGGTTCATGATGAATTGATTTGGGACGCCGTGGACGAAGAAATGGACTTGTTGGCCGAACAAGCGGAAAAAGCGATGACCCAGGCTATGGATCTGAAAGTGCCCCTCGTCGTCGAGTTTAAAAAAGGTCTGAATTGGGAATATATGGAACCTTGGAGCAGGACGGTATAATGCCGGAATTGCCCGAGGTCGAGACTGTTCGCCTGTTTTTGAATGAAGTGCTTTTGGGCCGCAGGGTCGAAAGAGTGTTGCATCTTGACCCCAGAATGGTCAAAAATGGCCGTCTGTCACCAGACGAAATCTCCTGTCGATTGCCAGGTCACGTGATAAAATCCTTAAAAAGGCGTGGTAAGTTTCTGTTTTTAGAGTGGGACACAAGAGAATATCTTCTGTTACATTTAGGTATGTCGGGGCGTTTGCTTTGGTTGCCCGAGGATGTTCCGTGGGCTATTCACACTCATTTCGTCGTGGATTTCGGCGGATATCATTTGCGCTTGATTGATCCCAGGCGTTTCGGACGAATCGGCTGGGTGGAAAAGGGCGACAAACTTGTGCCGCATTTGGGTGTGGAGCCTTTGAGCCGCAAACTGACGGCTCACGAATTAAGGCGGCGTTTGAAGACGCGGATTGCTCCCATTAAGAGTCTTTTGCTAAATCAGAGCATTGTGGCTGGTCTTGGCAATATTTATGTCGACGAATCCTTGTTTCGTGCCAAGATTCGCCCCGATCGCCCCGGTGGATCCTTGACCGAGGAAGAGACCAAAAGGCTGGTACGGGCCATTCACGCGGTCTTGAAACAGGCCATTGAACACAGAGGCACGTCATTTTCAGACTATGTTGATGCCTTGGGACAGCCAGGAAAAAATCAGGATTATTTAAAGATATACGGTCGGAACCTTTCCGGGTGTCCGGTGTGCGCCAAACCCATTGTGATTCAGGTTATTCAAGGAAGGACCGCCCATTTTTGCGAGCACTGTCAGCATTAAGGGTTTGGGGACGATTAGTGCACAAATATCGGGCGGCGCCCTAAGTTATTTGACAGCCACGGCAGAGAGGCAGGGAATTCGTGCAACATCTCACATTTTCCGTTGATTCACACCAAAAGGCTATAGAGTTGAAGGACATGATATGGGATCAGATCGGAGTCCGAGGCGAAGTGGAACTGATTATGCAAGAACATGACAAGTATCGCGTGAACGTCATTTCGGAGAAAGCATTGACCACGGCCCAATTGGACAAATTACCGGGGAAGCTGGTCTGATGCGAGGAAAGATATGGCCATGGTTATTGCTCATAGTGGCCTTTTTGCCGGCCCTTCTAATTCATCAACCCCAACTGTCAATGCAGCCGGTTGTCAATCATATTTTCACTGAAGCAATTTTTCAGAACCCCGGAAATTTGGATCCTGCGCTGGCTTCGAATGCTGCGGATGAGGAGGTGGCGGGCAACGTTTTTCAAACGTTGCTCAATGTTTCTCCCTCAGGTGCGATTATTCCCGGATTGGCCAGGTCCGTGACTTACCATGGCAGGGTGGTAACAATTCAATTGTCGAGTGCAAACCTCACCAATGGGAATCGCTTGACAGCGGATATGGTCGCTCAGGCATTGGTGCGGCCCCTTGCATCCCCGGTCAATTCCGCTAAAGCCCGAACCTTGCTTTCTCAAGTGGTGGGAGTGCGGCGCTTTGAGCAGGGGAAAACCTCATATTTGCAGGGTGTGCAGGTCACAGGCCCCGACACGCTCACTTTGACGTTGAAAAAGGCGGCAGGTCCCAGTTTTTTGCGAAATTTAGCGGACTTGGCGCTAGCCGTGGTTCCTACGGCCGATTTGTCGCAGGGAGGAAGTAATTGGCAGTTTACCAATTTAATTGGAAGTGGAGGCTATAAGCTGACAGCTTGGACTCTTGACTCTTCGGTTAGTTTTAAAAAGGTGTCGGGCCAAGGTCCTGCCTCCATTGACGTGGTGAGATACCAGACGTTGAGAGCCGCGCTTTTGGCCTATCAAAATCACCTGGTCAATGCGATCCCCGTGCAACCGGACCAGCTCACACAGTTAAACCCAACGGAACTTAAGAGGGTCCAACCCTTAAGTCTGCCGGGTAACGTGTCCTTGTATGTCAATGGCGCCTTTTCCGGAAAGTTTCCGGCGGTGTCATTGAGCCGATGGGTACGTACCGCCTTTCGAGGGACCTTAGTGCCTCTGAGCACACGATATCCTTCGACGTTCCATCCGGTGACAAGAAATGGTCCGACCGTGACTATTTGGGTAAACTCCAAGGATGCCGAGGCACAGAGACTAGCTTTAAGTCTACATAGTATGGATCCTGCTTTCACTGTGTCCTCAACCTCGGCAGCAAATCTTAGTAGTTTATCCCGGTCGGGCAAGATTTCTGCTTATTTGGGAACGGTCAACCGATTTGCTCACGGAGTCCGTGTGCCTCTGGTTCCAAATGTTGGTTTCTGGTTGTTTTCATCTCCTGCTGTTCATGCCACTCTAATGAACCATAACGTTTTGTCGTGGCATTCTGTTCCATGACGGGAATTCATAAGCTTGGATATGATCGGAATCGAGGGTGTTAAGGGAGGATTTCCGACTTGCGGTTAATAGGATTGACTGGAAGTATTGGAACCGGGAAATCCGAGGTAAGCGACATTTTGCGGACGCTGGGAGCTCCGGTGATTGATGCGGACAGATTGACGCATTTTCTCCAAGGCCGGGGCCAGCCATTGTGGCACGCGATTTGGTCCCGTTACGGATGGAGTGTCTTGGGAGCGGATGGTGCGTTGCTGCGGAGAAAATTGGGGCATCGGATCTTCCAAGATTCTGAGGAACGGCGGAAGCTGAACCTACTCGTTCATCCTTTGGTTAGGAGCGCGATCATGGAACAAGTCGCAAAAATGTCGCGAGAGGGCTGTCCAGCGGTTGTTCTTGACATTCCGTTATTGATCGAAAGCGACTGGCGTCAGAATGTCGATCAAATCTGGTTGGTGTATGCACCTTTAGAGGCTCAACTGGAACGGGTCATGCGTCGCGATCACCTAGGAAGAGAAGAAGCGCTGCGCCGTATTCATGCTCAAATACCGGTAGATGAGAAAATTCCTTATGCGGACTTTATTATTGACAATCAAGGGTCGTTAGAGGGATTACGAGAACAGGTGAAGAATTTATGGCACAAGCAAAACACCGAAAGCGAATAAAAATTGGTAGGGCTGTGCTCTTTTGGTTGGGTTTATGTGTATTAGCGACATTGGTTTTGTACCGGTATGTCGCTCCTATGCCTTATCGGCCCGTCATTTGGCAAGAAGCGCACGCCAATCACCTAAGCCCTTATTTAGTTGCAGCAGTAATTCGTGTGGAAAGCAGCTATCGTCCCGATGCAGTTAGTGATAAAGGGGCCGTGGGCCTCATGCAACTAATCCCTTCTACCGCCGCGTGGGCTAGTTTAAAAGCGGACAAAAAGGTTTTGAGGAAGGGCGAGCTATTAAACCCTGCCGCGAATATTCATCTGGGCAGCTGGTATTTAAGTCAGCTCTTAAAAAATTACCAGGGTAATGAAGTTTTAGGGCTCGCCGCTTACAACGCGGGATCACGCAATGTTGAATCTTGGCTGGCTCAGGGAGTCTTAACATCTTCCTCAAAGTCTGCTGCGAAAGTGCCTTTCCCGGAAACAAAAAATTTTGTGCACCGCGTCTTGTTTTTAAAGACTCTTTATCGGGCCTTATATGAATTTTTTCCCTGGCCTCGAACGTCTTCCCATAACCTGATCCCTTAATCGGAAGCATGCGATCACGTTACAGGGACATAATAAAAACGGGGGGGTGGTATTTTGGCAAAAATCCTGTCAGAGGCCACAAAAATAAAGCTGGGTGAACGATTAGGAGTAGACGATATCGTCCGCCGGGAAGGCTGGGGAGGTGTTCCCGCCAGAGATTGCGGAAACCTTGTACGAGAAGCCATTCGTCTAGCGGAAGAAGAACTCCAGCACCACAAGTAAAACCCCGCAATAAGGGCGGCCTCAGGCCGCCCTTATTTGGCCCTGAATCGGTATTGCACTAATCCTTTGTCGGGCGGCAAAGGGTAGGATGAGAGAAGATATCCCGGCCCTTTTTGCAAGGAATCAGGGACTTCGGGCATAGGCTGACGGGCCTCTTCACGAAAAATCAAATAGGCGTCATCTATGTCGGCAACCGGGACATTATCAAACCGAAGGGGTTCGCGATCGGGAAGAGAGAAACGGATGCGCTGGATGTCAGATACGATACTCGTGGCCGTAGCAATTCCTCCGGCTCCGGGACCCTCGAACCATATTGTACCTGCTTGTGAAAAAATTCCAACGGCATTTTGAGATCCGGAGAGTTGAAGATACCTATGACCCAAGGGATAAACCGTTGGGGCCACGACAAATCCCAGAGAAGATGCCTGGGCCTCGGCACGAGCCACGAGTCGTAATCCAAAGCCCATATCCCTTAACCGGTGCAAATGAGAGGATTTCACGTGAGTTATGCCTGACACCTGTTCCTCTTCGGCATGAATCCAGGAATTGAATGCGAGTCCTGACAAAATGGAGAGTTTGCGAGCACTGTCCCAGCCGCCGACATCAGCGGAAGGGTCTTGTTCAGCAAAACCGAGTGCTTGCGCTCGCTTTAAGGCATGGGAGAATTCCATACCTTGTTCCATCTCATGCAATATGAAGTTGGTGGTGCCGTTAATGACTCCTTCTATGGCGTGAATAACGGTGGTGCGAAGATGCCAGTTCAAGGCATCAAGAATCGGGATGCCGCCACCTACACTCGCCTCGAATAAGAATCCTTGCCGGTTTTGGCGGGCCAATTCCATGAGTTCTTGTCCATAGCGCGCCACAACTTCTTTGTTGGCTGTTACCACAGATTTGCCGGAATGAAGGGCGGAGGTTACATATTCATAGGCAGGATCTACACCTCCCATGACTTCGACGACGATATCAATGTCCGGATCCTCGATTATTTCCCAGACATTCGTGGTCAAAGGCAGATCAATCGTGTGGCGGTGCGGATTACGGACCAAAATTTTGTCTATTACTACCGTGTTTTGATGGGCTAAGATTTCGACGACACTCTTGCCCACGGTACCGAGCCCTAGCATTGCAATGCGTGTAGTCTTCATCTGTTCACCCAAATCTCCTGCATTTTCGTAAAGTTATACCAATCCTTTCTAGTTTGCCACAGATTGACCCCGCTTGCACGTTTTTAGCTAAATCGAACCTGTTTCGCCGTGCAGAAAATTAGGGATGTCGGTCGACCACTACCTGGGGTGTCTTCGCGGCAAACTCATTGTTAATGGGTGTCATCTATATCTACAGGAAAAGTGTGCATAAGAATCGAGTACGATCTGTCGGGACGACAACGGCGTTAGGCTATTTTGCCGGCATTATTCCCATGGCTCTGGGACTCAGGTTGATCGGGCCGTGTCCTATTTACGAGCCATGGGATCGGCTGCCCTCAAAACGGGATACACCGGCGATCGACACGTAGGATATGTTAACGAAACCGTCCGTTCATTCCGTGTCATGCCTTGCAAAAGCAACCTACAAGTCAATGATGGTGTGGGAGCCGATCGCGAAAAACATCAGGGGATGAGCAGTTTCCGAAACGGACCCGTGGCCTGGGCCACGGCTAAGAACGTGAAATGTCATCAGGAACTTTTGAACATGGCTGCAGGAGCGGTGTCTGAGATGGCAGTGGGTCGCCCAAGATTTCTCATACCCATTTTACGACCGCGCATGGTATGGGACCGAAGTCGCGATAGAGCTATTCAAGCGGACCGGATGACTAAAAACCGTTGGGTTACTGCCGAGGCATTCATTTTTGGGGTGAGGTAAGAAAACGGCCCTAACATAGGTAGGCCAATGGGCCGCTATTCCTAACTGCACCCAACTCGCGGTCACGTCCAAATTCATCGGTCGAAGTTTGCGGCATGGTCGGCTTAATTAACTCAGTAGTACTAACCAGTCGAAGCGGGGCCTACTTCCTCGATAAGATAGGCATAAAGGCCATCAAAAATAAGGGAGCCTTTTTGGATCGCTTCATTATCGTCCCGACAGATCTTGCGAAGGCCACGGCAGACCCAATCTACACCAAGTGCCGCCGGCTCCAGGGTGGCTTCTTGAATCGTGTCAGCTTCGTCGATAAGGCGCGCCATACGGTCCAGGACCGAATCTTTGATTCCGTACTCCTGCACGATAGTATGAAAGGTGCAGTGACCTCGTCGATGAGAAAGGCGAGCCCCGGGGATATCAAAGGTCTCCCCCGCATCCCGTGCCGGTGGGAGGGTGTCTTCGGGAAAAAAAACAAACTCGGCATGATGATCAACGAATCGGGTGATCAGCCACGCGCTGGCAATTCGGTCGATCCCAACATTTTCCCAAGTGACCCACTGCATAATGCTTCATTCCTCTCGTTCGCCTTTTAGCGCTTCGTAGATTCGCTGTCCCAGAGGGCTCGAAAAATAATCCCGGCGGTGCAGTTGTTGAAACTGTCGCGATAGGCTTGACAGGTCAGGAGCGTCGTGCTGGAGGGCCTGCCAGAGTGGCTGGTATTCTTGTTCGCTGGCTGCAATGAATCGATTGATGAGAGTCTGTTCCTGGTCCGGGAGAGTCAAGTGGCCCTGCCAGACCATAGCGTCTCCGTGCAGTTCCTCGATTTCGGCTGCCAGCCAACGGCACTGTTCATAGGTCCACGCCGTATTGGGCAATACCCACACCGAATCATGCAACAAGAGAGCGCCGAGATTTTTCAATTTACGCCAAACGTAGACACGTTTGGCGCTAGGTTTCGGGGGCACTCGATAGTGCAGTAAAATCCATTGACGCACGAAAACCTCCTTGGGATCATTCCGGTGGTACCGAGATAAATCGGATTCTGGCATGGGTTCCGACTACGCTATTTTATCATGTTTCGTCTTCAGAGACTTGACAGGTCATTACGCGGTTAACGATAATGTAACCGTGGTTACATTATTTTGAGGAAGGTGAAATGTATGAAGTGGGTAACGCGTGAAAATGCCAACGTGGACCGAGTGGCCTGCCCGTGGCTGATAAGGCGATTTGTTGACCCGAGTTCGGAGTTTTTCTATGTTCCTGCGGCAGAGGTGCTGACCGTCGCTCAACAGCAAGGAGCGATCCCCTATGATGTTCCGAATGTGGAACTTGGGCATGTGGACGGCCGCTGCTCATTTGAGTCTATTATTCTGAAGTATGACTTAAGTGGGGATCCGGCGTTAGCTGCGTTGGCTCAAGTCGTACATGCGGCGGACGTAGAGGGAGCTCTTTCAGAATCTCCCTTTGGCCCCGGCCTTAAGGCAATTGCTCATGGTTTTAAGGATCTCTTGGGAAAAGATGATTTTCGGAAAATTGAATTGGAGAGCCCTATATATGATGCGCTTTACATCTATTTCCAACATGAATTGAATACCGCCCAATAACACGGGAAGAGAGACGAGAAGACGGCCTGTTGCAACTAATAGGATATTTCGGCTTACTGTCCGCCTGGCAACGAGCCAGATGACTGCGACGGCCGAGGCGGCTGCGGGAAACATGGCTTTTTCCACAGCAATTCGGCTCATACCCTCACATTCGATGCCCAGCCGGATTGCGCTTTATCGGTAGACTAAGTACCAGGATACTTTCTAGGAGGGGAAACCACCGATGTTACCAATAGGAGTCGTCGGCAGGTTATTGGCGGCTCGCACTCTGCGGGAGATTGCATTTGGTACGATGGCCGTCGTGTTGCCATTCTATTGGCAGCAAAAAGGACTTTCACTTTCCGCCATCGGGATGCTCTTCACCTTGGCCCTCTTGGGATCGGCAACCCTTGCCGTGTTGTTGGGCCGTTATTTGGATCGGATAGGGCGACGTCTTGTACTGCTTGTAGCCAGCGTTTTATGGGTGGTTACCACACCGTTGTTATTCTTTGGCCATCTCGGGGTGCTGGCCATCGTGGCGTTATTAGGATCACTGAGTCCTAACGGTAAAGAAGTCGGTCCTTTTTTAGCCGTGGAGCAAGCGGCCCTCGCTCGACTCTATGGGGGTCAGACACGGGTCCGAGTCTATGCGTGGTTTAACTTGATCGGATATACCGCCACGGCAGTCGGCGCCGTGCTGGCTGGAAGTTTGGGGTTGGTGGCCGATGGGTCCGGGGCAGTCTGGCCGTTTCATCTAGCGATTGTTGGTTACGGCATGATAGGGCTGGTGCAAGTGGTCCTCTATGCTCGCCTACCCTCTACCATCGAAACTTCGGTCCAAGAGTCTGAAGCGCGTGATCGACCGATTACCGCGCATATTCCGTCACTACACGTTCGCCGGCAAGTTCATACGCTCTCGGGGCTCTTTACGCTCGACGCACTGGGCGCCGGATTCATTGTCCAGGGCCTCTTGGTGACATGGTTTCATATCCGGTTCGGGATGAATCTGGTGCAATTAGGGGGAATCTTTTTCGGGACTAACCTTCTATCGGGACTGTCGTCCCTGGGTGCTGCCCGTTTGGCGAAACGCTTCGGGCTGCTAAACACCATGGTGTTTACCCACCTTCCCTCTAATCTCTTGCTCGCCATAGTGCCGTTGATGCCCACAGCGTGGTTGGCGATAACCGTCCTGTTGTTCCGCCATCTGTTATCTCAGATGGATGTGCCGACGCGTCAGGCCTATACCATGGCAATGGTCAGCCCCGACGACCACGCCTATATGGCGTCTTGGACGAACGGAGTCCGCCATTATGGAACCGCTGTAGCTCCTCTGGTATCGGGTGCCCTGATGGCCTTGCCCTTATCCGGACTCCCATTTTTCATTGCTGGGGGGTTAAAAGTGGTGTATGATTTAGCTCTTTACGGTATTTTTCGGCGTATCCCCATTACACATGGCGATGAAGGTTAGTGCATCTAAGAGCCTAAGCACCATGTGTGGCTAAAAACGGTTTATTCTCAGATGATACTGAAGGGATGGATCCGTTGTTGGCACCTCGAAAGCTCCGGACGGATGCATTATGAAAATACGCAAGCGATATTGGAAGGAATACTGCACAGCCGACAACACCTGTTTGGCAACTGCCGAGTCATCGTCATCACCATAAACTGGGGATCAATTAGATTAAGGACTGCCGGATTTCTAAAGGGAGACCGTGCTACAACTATCCTAGTTCCTATCATCGTTTTGGTTCCATATGCCAAAGAAGTGGTAAGGTTATGCGTTGTGCCGGAGGGATGTTATCACGGGTGGCGGGCTAGCTGCGGCTATTAACCCAGGATTATACGCCGGCGAGATTCCTAACGGCCTCCTATTATCACTCAAAAATACCAGTCTATGGACTATTCCTATTATCGACCTTACAGGGGTGTGGCGGATTATGGGGTGAATTACCAAGCGGATCCTCACCCAGTGTGAGGATCCGCTTGGTAATTCACGTCCTTTGTGCCATGAGGCTAGCAATTACACCCTAAGACTTTCCCATGACTTCTAAATAAGCTGAAACAGAACCCTTATGCGAGTCAAAAATCGTGATGTGGGGAATGATACAGCCATCGATTATGCCAAGTTGTTATTTTTCACCCTATTTGGGTGACGAGAAAGGATGTGACGAATCAAGATGCTTGAAGGGTTTGTAGTGCTGGCTTTAGGATTTGTGTTTCATCATATTTTGTTTCATGCCCCTTCTCCTTCTTTAGCACGCCATGAATACTCCCAGTCAGCACCCATCGTCATGACTCTCCGCACACACGATGGAAACGATCAAATTGGCGTTGTTAAGCTTCCGTCTGTTCTCGGTAAGCAAACCACAAATTACTTTCATGCCAGTAAAAGCCAAGCGGAAAATATCGAATTGGCTGCTCAAAGGCTTAACGGGACGGTAATTGATCCCGGGAAAACATTTTCTTATTATGCGGTTGTGGGTCCTTACACCGAAGAAAATGGATTTGGGTGGGGTCGGGCCTTTGTCGGAGACCGTATTGTGCCATCTGTGGGAGGAGGGGTTTGCCAGGGCTCATCCACCTTGTATTCCGCAATTTTGAGAACTGGACTCAACGTCCTTGAACGGCATCAACACGGGTTGACCGTCCCGTATTTGCCACCCGGAGAGGATGCGACGGTGGCAGGAGACTATCTGAACTTCCAGTTTCAGAACAATCGCAAGACACCTGTCGCCATTATAGCCAGTGCGAAAAACCGACACATGACGGTAGAAATTATGGGAGCCAGTCCCGGCCCCGCCATTTCGATCCATCACAAAATTTTGCAGACCTATCCTTTTAGGACCATTGTTCATTATCGTGACAATTTAAAACCGGGAGAAGAAAAAATTCTGGCACCGGGGCAAGTCGGTGTTCGGGTTCAGAATTGGCTGGATATACAAGAAAAGAATGGGATTATGGTTAAACAACTCGGAATCGATACATATCGTCCCAGTCCACGCATTATCGAAAAAGGAGAAGCGGCGAAAACTTATCATCAGCCGTGAGTCCTTCTCATGGAGTTTGGACTATGATAAAAAAAGAGCTGCCATGAAGGGGCTCTTCTTTGGTTATAGGAGACAGATCGGGCGGTTTCGTGGATCATGAGTTTTTCGTAAAATAAGAAAGAGCACCCCATGAGCGTTTGGTGCTAATCTGTATGTCAGTGGACCGGCATTGGGGGAGGTAGCGAGATGAAAATTTATACTAAAACCGGTGATACCGGGATGACCAGTTTATGGGGGCACGGTAACCCGAAACGGGTACCCAAAGATGATTTACGTGTCGATATTTATGGAACCATTGACGAAGCCAACGCGGTTATTGGGGTTGCTGTGTCTCTTCTCCAATCGGGTGGGGAAGTTATCCCGGCAATGTTAAATCGCATACAAAATATTTTGTTTGCTTTGGGAGCCGATCTGTCCAACGTCAGTCCGAACAGACAGAATCATCTTGCCGATGATGCCGTCTTGACGCTTGAGGGGTGGATCGATCAATTGGAAGAACATTTACCGGCTTTAAAACAATTTATCTTACCGGGAGGCGACCCGGCCGCAGCCTCACTTCATCAAGCTAGAACCGTCGTAAGGCGAGCGGAGAGACGAATGGTGGCACTAGTGAGCGAAGAGGAGTCGTTCGCGTCCCACCTGAAATATTTAAATCGCCTTTCCGACTTTCTGTTTGTTGCGGCCAGAGAGATCAATCGATTGAAGGGGTTATCGGATATCAAAGCCGAGTTCTGAGAGTGAGGGAGGATGTATGACACGACAATTTACGCTGCGAGAAGCAAACAAGTTGCTGCCCACACTTCGTGAACAGTTATTAGGGCTGCGTTCTCTGCAGGACCAGGCCCGGAGAAAGTACGAAGAAATGCGCGATATTCGGGAAGTCGGATATCGCCGCGATGGCAATTTGATTATGCTAACGGACTACCAGATAGCGAAAAAGGAATTTGATCAGGTAGTGAATGAAGCCAATCAACTACTCGCCGTTATCAACCAGCTGGGCTGTCGAGTCACGGACGTTGAACTGGGATTGATTGACTTTCCAGCCGAAATTGACGGCCATCCTGTTTACTTATGTTGGCGCATTGATGAAGAGTCCGTGCAATACTATCATGGACTGGAAGAAGGGTATGCAGGTCGTAAACCTATCGGCGACCAAAATCAATAGCGCGACGGCTAGCTTGATTCGTCGCGCTATTGATGCAGGTCAATCTCTTGAGAAATCGGCATTAATGCTCTGACGATAAACTCGATTAGCTCGTCCAACTCGATATCTAAGCCTGTGGCGCCGCCGTAAACGTCGTCCCGGTTAACACCTCTTGCGAAACTTTTATCTTTGAGTTTTTTCTTTACCGACTTTGGAGTGACTTCGCTTAAACTTTTGGAGGGACGAACTAAAGTGACCGCGACGATGAATCCGGTCAACTCATCAGCCGCGTAAATAGATTTTTTCAGCCAGGTATCACGTGCAATATTATTTTCTGTTACATGGGATTGAATAGCTTCGATAATGATAGGAGGGAACCCCTCTGTCTCCAGGATCTTTGCGCCTTCCACGGTATGTGCGCCGATTTCAGGAAAGGCTTCATAATCGAAATCATGGAGCAGCCCAACACGTTTATATAGTTCAATATCCTCATGATATCGTTCACCCAGAGCTCCCATTACGGCTTCAACCGCCACGGCATGTTTGATGAGGGAAGGATTTTTAGTATAACGGTTTAACAATTCCCAAGCCTGATTCCGACTAGGCCATGTTGTCGGAGACATACTACCAACCACCTTGACAAGAAACTTTTCTCAAGACCATAACGCGAAATCAAACTTTTGGCAAGCATGAGGGACTAGACTATTCATCTTCGGCAAGGTCAAACGGTGGGAGATCCGCTCACAATGGTTTCATTCGGACAGGAATCTCCCCCGGGAGACGGAACGAGACGCGTATTTTCCCTGCTGTCATGACCCCAAAGATAACCAACCGGCGCAGTCTTGAGACGGGTCTATTTTTTAATGTGCCTTATCCGAGGAATAAAGCCCCTGTGATCCCGCTGATAACACCGAATACGGCAATAACCAAACCCAGTTGTGCCAAGACCCGCAAACTGATTGCCCGGCTCACCATTGCCGCCGAGGGCAGACTGATTGCCGGAAGGGTTATCAGTAAGACCATAGCTGCTCCGGTCCCCAGCCCATAATGAAGAAGAACAAAGACAATGGGAATTTCTCCGGCCGTTGGTACTACGAATAATGTGCCGACAAAGGCCAATGCAGGAAGAATCCACCATGCGTGCCCCAGCTGTGGGTTCATAGCCGGAAGAAGCCACGCCCGTGCTATGCCGAGAAGCATCACCAAAAGGACATATTCCGGGATCAATCTGACTATGAGGCGGCCTATGGATTTGATGAAAGCCCGGAGTATTCTCTCATCCGTAATTTGGGGCGACATTGTCGGCAACGACCCCGGATGTACTCCCAGCGGGAGCCAATAATCTCCCAAGATTCCTGTTATGCCGACTAAAAGAATGCCGAGCAAGACACGCCATGCCGCCCAATTCCATCCTAATACGAATCCCATAAACACAATCGTAGCCGGGTTTAAGAGCGGATTGGCCACCCAATAGGAAAAGGCGGCACCTGTGGAGACATTGCTACGTTTCAAATTCACAACGATCGGAGAGGAACAACAGGTGCACATCATGGAGGGTAGGGCGCTTAACCCGGCCCACAGTCGGCTTTTCCATCCCATGGTTCCGAGTTTTTGTGCCAGCCATCCTCGAGGCACCAAGGTTTCGATTCCAGCCCCAATGACCATCCCTGCCACCAAAGCCACCCAGATGTCTTGAAAATAAAGCCAGGCGAAATGCCAAGCCGCATTCCATGAGGGTGTGGGGGGGCGATTGGTGTAACCGCTGATAATGGATGGACCCAGAGTATGGGTGTGGGAAACAATGGGAAGTTTGCGTGCATAAGGACCCCATTTGGCCAGATACAGCAGAATGAGAGAGAGAATGAGAAAAAGCGCAAGAGCCCACTTCTCTCGTGTTGTAGGGGAGTATTTCAGAGTTTTGGGCGGTTGGAAGATCATGATAGCCTCCAGGCAATTTGATGAATGAACGATCTATGCTATTATACGAACATCGTATGAAGGGAGTACATCAATATACGAAATGCGTATGAATAGTCCAGAGAGATCATGAATGAGGAGATCCTGAGAAGTTTTCGCGTGGTCGCGACGGCTGGTAGCCTCTCCAAAGCGGCTCACATCCTGAGATTGAGTCAGCCGACCGTATCCCGCCATATTCAACAGTTAGAACAGGAAGTGGGCACTTCTTTGTTGGATCGGTCATCCCGACCTCCCAAAGTTACGCCTGCGGGCGCGATGGTGGCAGAATTCGCCAGGCACACGTTGAGAGACTGGAACGCCTTAAAACAGGCTTTTTTCGCTCGTTCTGCAATCACTGCAAATGTTGAAGTGGCAAGCAGTACGGTGCCGGCAAAGATTTTGGTCTTGTCTGCCGTGGCACATTTTCTTCACCATTATCCCGCTATTTCGGTTCATGTTACGGTGGTGAATTCTCAAAAAGTTATTCAGGCCGTTCAAGAGGAAATTGTGGATATTGGCTTTGCGGGCTTAAAGCCCGACGACCCGTCATGGCTTCTTGGGATCGTTGGACAGGACGAAGTGTGTCTCGTCCTACCTAATCGATCGCCTTATCGGAACTGGACCTCGGTCATTGCTCTGGATCAATTGCAAAGTCTGACGTTTGTCGAGCGTCGCCAAGGGTCGGGAACGCAACAAACGGCCTTTCGCGCATTAGAAGAGCGGGGTATGGTGCCGCACTTTCATGTGGTTTGTCAGGTTGATTCTCACCAAGAGTTGATCGAAGCTGTGGCTATGGGAATGGGTGCTGGTTTTGCGTCGCGGCAGGTGGTGGACAAAATGTGCTTACCCCAGGTCAAAACTGTACGTCTTCAAGGGGGGCCCATTATGCGAAACTTATACGCTATCTGTAAAAGACCTCTCAAAGATTTGGATACGACAGCTCTTTTATGGCAGTATATTCAAACCCAAACACAAGTCATGGATGACATTTAATACTGACAGTGTGCACGCCCGATCTTCAAGATCGGTTTTACCAGGCAAGACCTCCCGTGTGGCTGCCCATTTCTCTCCCGTTCGTTTTTTCCGATTTTCCGACACTTGGCTTTAACCCAAGAGACGATGGGGTTTAAATAACGGGGCCTGGGGAATAAACGGAACGAGACACTGTCAAGGTGATGATCAAGACGGGTGTACCTCACTTTTGTGAGGGAATTAATGCCAGGTAATGCATGGTAACGTCAGGGAATTGATGGTATGAAATTTCTGTGTGGGATGCAAATGATTTTTGCGTGCGCATGTCGAAGCTCCTCACAAGAGGTTTGTCAACTCAAGAGAGGAGCTTCAAGACTCCGGACTATTCTATCAAGTTGAGGGATGTTTTTACTTGAAGGATGGTCAAAAGATGGCGTGTCTTCTCGGCTCAATGGGTTGGATCATGATCGGTCGCGGGGGATGGATTAAGCGGATTGGTACTCTGGTCGGCGTTTTTTAGCCGGAACAGAGTTAAATTAAAAGTTATGCTTTGCCCTGGGCCACCCGCTCACAGAATTACTGCCTGACGTCTTCTCACGATCAGTCCTGGAACCGCTACGGGAGGAGGGGGCTGATCCACCTCGAAGCTGTAGGCGTGGATCGGAATCTCTCTACCGGTTTTCTTTACTCTAAGGTTCCTGAGTTTTGCACGCACAGGGGGCGCAATGCACCGAGATCGTTGCCCGAAGACATGGCTCACGGCGACTATCCCTATCCATAAACTGGATCGCTTAGCGAGGTTTTTCGTTCCATTACTACTGATACCCCGTATATTGGTAGTACGATTTCCGTGCATTTGCGGCAACCGGATCACAAACGCCACGTTATGAACCTTGTGGATGGTGTTTTAGAGGCCTGTACATCCACCGGATTTGTCGTGGCCGGACCGCATTATCCCCAGTGGTTTGCCTATCGGGATCTCGCGAGGGATCAGGTACAGATTACCGGGCCGTGCCGTGCTGCTGTGGCTCAAGCCTTACACGAGCGCGCAACCATCATCATTTCCGGCCGGCCAAAAATCCGTTGCCACCAGGATTTTCTCTGGGTGACTTGTTTCTCTTCGATCACGAGCCGCATAGTTTGGGTCAACTGACGGTCGCGCTCTTCCAAGCGTTTGTCGATATAATCCCAGCGTTTTCTGTTCGTGTGGCGGTCAATTCCTCTTCTAAGCGCGTTGCTGTCTCCCTGAGCTCTTGCACGAAGCGTTCTTGCATGTGGGCCATGTGTGCTGTTTGCTGTTCCATAAGTGATACCAAAGCGGATTGGAGGGGGGCAACATCCTTGCGCTCATGCACTCGCTCATCACTCGCGGGGATGGCTACGGTGTTGATGATTGCAGGAAATTCGTGGCGTAGCACCTCGGCCACTTGCCCAGTGTTGAACCCCGAAGCGTAAAGAGTTTGTATGCGTTTTAAGACTTCTCGTGTCTGAGGATGAAAGCGGCGCGTCGGTCCATGCCCTTTGGTGGGAAGAAAGTCAAAAAACGATGCAGCCCAGCGCCGGGCCGTACTGTCCGCGATATCTAATTCACGGGCTAATTGGGGGAGGGTTGGCCAGTCATCCATAGTAGAACCTCTTTCGCTCAGATGAGCGCCGAATTGTTTACATAAGCGCCACGCTTATATCATCCTTATGTAGAGAGCGTTTTAGGCGTGGCGCGCTCATCCGCTCAAGTTTCGCTTGTGCTCATGGTAGTCATGTCCATTGTGCCTCGCAGAGTTGCATATTGCAATGAACCACACGCTAAAGGGGTATTTGAAGCCGCTACAGGGGAAAAGAATGCCTGCCCACAAAAGACCAGCCTGCCCGCAAGGACAAGCTGGTAGAATAGCGGTGAGGGTTCGCCCAGCGCGACCTCCTAGAAAGGAGGTGAGGGCGGATGCACATTCAGATTACGGTCTCGGTTAGTGGTCTAGGCCTCTATCTGCTCTGGCTCTGGAAACGACGCAACCGTCGATAACAGTCCCTCACCGGCCCCCTGTTTGCCGCGGGGGGCCTTTCTAGTTTGAGTGTATCCCATTCGGTTTATCCCTGCAACGCACCGTGTTTATTCTCTGTTCTGTGGTGACATCCAAAAAACAAGGTTTATGTCCACTGCCACTGATGACCTGCCATATTTGACCAATTATACCGGGGGAAATCCGCGTTTTGTGGGCGGGACCCCTCATGGACATTGCGGGGTTTTCGTCAAACTACCCCATCTGGAATACCTGTGAATTCTTATTCCGGTTTGCTGTTCCATTACTACTGATACCCCATCTTTTCGCTAACTAAAACAGGAGTGCGTGATTTTCCCCCGAACTCTTAGTGAGTAAAAACATGTAAGGGTAAGGGAGAGATTTTATTGTCAGTCGATTTATTGCAACATAAGGGGAAATTAGGGATTGGAGTGCTTGCCTCTGTAGCATTTATTGGAGGTCCTCTAATAGCTTCTAGTCCTGCACTCGCCCAAACATCCACGATGGTTCTACCATCTTTGACTGCCGCCCAACGCACTCAAGCGGCACAAGTCGCCCGTGCCACTGAACATATTAATACCGACTCTGGCTACGTGTCGTCAGCACCGCAGCGTTAGCTCAACACGGACTGTCCCCTAGCCAGGTAGCTTATGTTATAACCGCGATTCAGCAATATGATAATCAATACGGATTGACCAGAACATCGACCGCACCGGTCCTTCCTCTTCTCCCCTCTCTTTCGACCATCCAAGCATCGACAACTCCATCTCTCGGTGATGTAATTTGGCGCGTATGGGGCGATGGCCGCTATGTCACGCTAAGCGACGGTAGCCAAACACTTGGCTGGCAGCATATGCTCTATTGGCATAACTGGAAGAACCTTACAGTGGAGCAAACCGCCGTAGAGATTACAGTTCACCAATTTAGTGGTATTGAATACGCCTATCGGAGTACGGAGTACTTCAAAACATTTACGACGACAGTCCCATTTATGAGTTGGAAGGTGACAGAAGGAATTTTCGTAGGCAACACCAACTCGGGTATTTGGAATGGCTACGTCAAAACGGGTTATCCGGTTGCCGGCAATTACACGAGAAAACTTTGGCACGGACGCGAGGAATCCATCAATCCCTGGTGGGTAAACGTAGGACTTTATGCTCAAAAATTAGAGTAATACGAACAAGGCCGATGGATAAAAGCCTATTCCCATACGAGATTTTCGACCATTGACCGACGACTGCAGGACGCCTGTCGTCGGTCTTACACTAAAGGATCACCGCTTGGCGGCCCTGAATAGTCAATCCTGGCACCACGATAGGTAGTGGGGGCTGCTCCATCTCGTAATCCATCATCGTGTTCAGCGCATTCTCCAAGAGATCCCACACCGTGTGCGGATGGGTCGTTCCCCGACTCCAGGCCCGCCCCAGCCATAAGCCTGCATCGGTACCGACTACCACTAAGGGTCTCGTTGGTAACGGCGGAATGACGGAGGGATGTAAGGGATCACGCAAAGGCCACAGATGCACAAGCAACTCCCCGTCTTCCACCCAAATCTTCCACTCCTCATTCATTCCACTGGACGCATGCAACGGAATGACCCGATAAAACGCATAATACAAGCGATGCATATGCCCTTCCCGTAAAATGAACAAATAAGGGTCCACTCCTTTCGTAACCCCCCACCCATTTTCCTCCCATTGATCCACATGAAATTTTCGCCCCCGGAATGAAGACGATCGACGTTCCGCATAGGCTTGCGCGTGCGGAATCGCACACCGCCAGTCACTTCCACATTGGATCATCTGAACATTGCGGTCGCCCCCATCATCGGGAAGCTCGACAAGAGGCCAATCTGAGGGTGCATCCGGAAAGACCGTACGAAATGCAGTCGCAATGGCCTGCTTTTGTAAGATGACATAATCCATGATTCTTCTCCTTTTAGGGGTATCAGTAGTAATGGAACGAAAAACCTCGATAACCGATCCATTTTATGGCTTAAAACGTCGTGAGCTCAGACATGCAGACATTCGCCATAGTCAACGTCTGAGATATTGATACACCGTCTCCCGGCTGATGCCATACTCGCGGGCTAATACGGCTTTCTTGGCCCCCGCTTGGGCTTTTTGCCGCAGTTCCGCGACTTGAGCCGGCTGCAAGGCGGGTTGGCGGCCTTTGTATACCCCCTGCTTTTTGGCTAAGGCAATGCCTTCCCGTTTCCGTTCCCGCATCAGAGCCCGTTCAAATTCCGCAAAAGCTCCCATGACGGACAAGAGCAGAGGGGCCATGGGGGAATCCTCCCATACGCGCTAACTTAGCTGACCCTATAAAATAAACTTAAAAAAATTTTTCGAAACGTAAAGGACTTTTCCCAGATATCCCGCAGTGATCGAAAGAGGAACAGTTTAGGCACGAGGAGGATATGGTGGTGAAGTCTTCAAAGACCGTGTGGGAGGAAAGCTGGGCATTTTTGTTGCATTTTTTGCCGAAAGGTTGGCAAGATGCGGCCTGGGAGCAGCATGCGATCATGCGCCGGCGGGCCATTCAGAGCGCCGAAGCTCTGTTACGCCTTATCTTCGCGTATGCCGGGAATGATTGGTCTTTGCGCACCGTGGCGAGTGGGGCCGAACGGACGGGTCTCGGAAGTCTGTCCAATGTGGCCGTCTTGAAACGGTTACGCCACGCCGAGGCGTGGTGGGGACATTGAGTGGACCGTGGGTTTGTGGAACGGGGTCTGGAGACACCGCGGACCTTTCCCTTTCGCCTCGTCTTGACCGACAGTACGACGATTCAAGAACCCGGGAGTCCCGGGACGACCTGGCGCCTCCATGCCCCATGGAATTGGGCAGAAAAACGGTGGGAAGGACTCGACCTCACGGATCAGCACGGAGGGGAATCCTTAACCCGATTGCCTTGGCAGCGCAATGATGTCGTCTTGAGTGATCGGAATGACGCGAAAGCCTCGGCGTTGGCCTGGATCGTCGATCGGCAGGCGCATGTGATTGCCCGGTTTGGATGGAATGCTTTACGCTGGGAAACATTGGAGGGAGACCCATGGGATGTTCTGGAAGCCGTGCGGACGCTGACGGACACGACCCCCGGACAATGGTGGGTGCAAATTCGCCCGACTCGCCAAAGCCCACCCTTGCGGCTCCGCGTTGTGGCGATCCGCAAATCCCCGGAGGCCGCGGCAGCAAGTCGCCGTCAAGCTCGTCAAACGGCGCGTCGTCATGGCCACACCGTGTCAGCCAAGACGTTGGACGCGGCCGATTATGTATTGATTGTGACCCCCTGACCCGAAACGGCCTGGGTCCGCGACCGACATTCTGGATCGGTACCGCTTGCGCTGGCAAATCGCGTGTGCCTTCAAGCGCCTCAAAAGTCTCCTCCATCTCGATCATTTGCAGGCATTCGATCCGAAACTGGCACAAACCTACCTATTAGCCAAAGTCCTCGGGGCTCTCCTCGTCGATGCTTTCCAGAACCCGGACGGCTCTTTTTTTCCCTATGGATATCCCGTCCGCGCCGATATCCCGCGCCGTTTGGCGCTATACCCCACTCATCGGGAATGACCTCTGCCAACTCGTGCCAGGCTTTCTCGATATCCAGGACTGGAGGCGACCCACTCAACATGGGAAACGACATCTCCATGAACGACCCCGGAAACGACGTCTTCAGTACGATACCTCCCCTTAAGTTAGCGCGTATGGGGAATCCTCCCCCGTAAACGTCAACTGTTCCCGCACGAATTCGATCTGGATCCCGATCAGAACCGTGAGGTATGAACCTGTTAACACTCCCCCGGCGAGAATGGTGGAAAAATTCTTGTCGGGACCCCACAAATACCGTCCGTGACTAAAGACGGCTTGCGAAATCCAGTAAACGGCCACAAGAATCCGGATTTGGATGTCCCTTCCATGTAATAAACAGTTGGGGATCAATACCCTGAGAAACCCGTTCGCCATCCTGAGGATATCGTGCGCCAACATGAGGGATGGCCATCTGCTGGGTACCAATTTGGACACATTGAAATTGTTGCCCATAGATCTCACTGGGTAGAGCCATTAAAGGCAAGGGATTCTTGGCATCCGGAAAGGCCTGCCGGATTGCCGTGCTAATCGCTTGATTTGAAATGCCTATGGTGTCGGTGGTTTTTTCTCCTCCTTTCCCACTTTGATTCTCATTCTAACCAACGGAAAAGAGGGATGGCATACTCCGAATATCGAAATATCCACCGCTACCTCCTCGATTAATTTTGCCGTGACTGCCCCACGATACGAGAATAGCTTGAAATGAGCATCCAGTCTTTTTTCTCTTTTAGGCATTTTAGACAAGCCAGGTAATTTCGTTTTCACGTGTGGCTTTGGTATCATAAGAGAAAAGATAGAGACAATTAGCAAAAACAGGAAAGGGATGAAAGGATACTATGGCTAATCAGGAAATTCGTGCGCATCTTGATCAACTAAATCTGAGCACGGGTAAAAAAGCCCGTTTGTACCGTTTGCTATACGGGAGTGGTCCCGGCAATGGCACGCTTATGATCTTGCCCATTGATCAAGGGTTGGAGCATGGGCCGCGAGACTTTTTGGAGGCTCCCGAAAGCCAGGATCCTTCATTCCAATTTCGTGTTGCCTTGGATGGTCATTTTTCGGCCATTGCTTGTCAATTTGGACTGGCAGAGAAATATTATGGGGATTATGCTGGACAAGTCCCCCTTATCTTAAAACTCAATGGGAAAACGGAGATTCCCTCCGATGACGAACCTTTGTCTCCGCTTAATGCCACGGTAGAAGATGCCGTACGCTTAGGAGCCGATGCCGTCGGTTATACGTTGTACGTGGGCTCTTCTCGACAGGATGAAGACTTTAAGCAATTCCGTTTGGTCCGGGAAGAAGCGGATCGTTACGGACTGCCCGTCGTGGTTTGGAGCTACCCCAGGGGAGCCGCCATCGAGGCAAAAGGCGGACGAGATTCTCTGTATGCCATTGATTATGCGGCGCGTGTTGCTCAGGAACTGGGAGCCGATGTGATAAAGATTAATGTTCCGAAGATTGACTCTGCCAAACTTTCGCATACTCCTAAGGCATATCACCGGGAATGGACCGTGGAATCGGCGCTGCAACAAATTATTCGTTCTGCGGGACGTTCTTTGGTCATTTTTGCCGGTGGCGAAAAAGGGTCGTCTGGAAGCGCCTTGGAAAAAGCACGCATGTGCATGGATTGCGGGGCGACAGGTTTGATTTTCGGCCGCAATGTGTGGCAACAGTCCTATCATGAAGCCATGATTCTTAGTGAAAAAATCCATGAATTGTTGGCCAATTATCCTGGTTAACGGCAAAGAATCCGGTAGGCATTATCACACATTGGTTATGGCTATTATTGCCAGGCATGCTAAATTCTTGCCTGTATGGTAAAAAGTTAGATCACAACCGGAGTGTCTCTCATCTTGTCACCGTCATACCTTAAGCAATGGATGACTAGAGTGATGGAGGAGAGACACGATGGCTGATAGTCCAATTTATCCGGATGTACCTCCCGATGACCATGGTAATGGGACATGGATAGAAAAACCTGTTAAGGAGATTGGAAACAAACGATATTTGAGGTATGTAATCCGTACCCACTTGATACAGCCCGGCGAGAATTTGACCCGCACTCTTCTTCCTTATTTTCAAAACAAGGTTAGGGCTGAGGATATCATCGTTCTTGGAGAAAAGGTTGTGGCTATATCGGAAGGGCGGGCGATACCCTTGAGTCATGTCAAGGCCGGGTGGAGTGCGCGATTCTTGTCACGTTACGTTCGACAGCTTGGTTATGGTTTAGGTCTTAGGCGCCCTGAAACCATGGAAATGGCCATACGTGAGGTGGGCCTGCCTAGAATAGTTTTAGCCGCAGGAATTGGGGCTTGCGACCGAATTTTTGGACGCTCAGGGGATTTTTATCGAATAGCCGGGAGACGGGTGGCTTCGATTGACGGTCCCGGACCCACGACGATCCCCCCCTATGATCAGTACATCGTGTTGGCGCCTCGCTCAGGCAAAAAGTTGGCGAACCAGTTATCAAAGGTATTTGGTGCGGGGGTAGCTATTGTCGATGTCAATGATATTGGGGCCGAAGTTCTGGCCGGATCTAACTTTGTAGACAAGAATTTGGTGGTGGACCTCTTGCGCGACAATCCGATGGGTCAGGGGGCACAAAGAACCCCTATGGCTGTATTGCGGCCCACAGCTTTCCGAAGAAGTGAGCGAAGCTGGCCCAGGACCTATGGTGACGGTTCTTTGGGGGGATTCGCCGTTACAGTCCCCGGGGAAGGCAATGATTTGCCCTCTTGGGTCGGGGATGAACCCGCAACGACCCAAAGAAAGTCCTAACTTTATGCCTTTGCTTGAAAAGAAAATGCCTTGGGCAGGTAACTCCGAAAAACTCCACCGGCGGAGGAAGTTCTTATAAAAATGAACAAAAAAACGGAACCAAAGTGGAGAGGAGATGCCGCGCCGCCATGACTTTAATCGAATGGCGGAAGGAATTCAGTAGTGTCACGGACTGTCATTTGCTGGGGGCACGGGTGTGGTTGCCCCCTTTGTTGGCATCCAAGGCGTGACTTAGCCATCGACAGGACCGCCGGGGCAGTGTTCCGTTGGTCCAAGGTGCCGTTGCTGATGTGGTTTTTGGCCTCTACCACGTGGTGATTGACAAGCGTGGGACTTGGCCGTTGCGAACCATATTACATGGATTCAACAGGCCGTGGCCGATCGCAATGCGCAATACAAACTAGGGGTGTGCCGGTTTATGTACCAACTGGTTTAAAGCGGCTGTGGTAAACCCAACGGCATATTTTGGTCGTCGCGGTGGTCATGCAAAGCGCCATCGCTAACGAACTTTACTGCACCTATGTTAACTTAACACTAGTATTTGACGGAGCATCCTGCCGGCCGTCGCTTGGATCGTTATAAGATTCAATGAGTAGTCTTGTAGCTCGTAAATGTTGACTGAGAACTTCTGTTGCCAGTGCAATATTGTCATTTTTAAATGCATCCAAAATCATGTCATGATCACCCCGGCTGGCTTTCCATTTCGGCATTTGGCCTTCTTCGGTGAGAATTAATCGCCCCATCCAAAAGTGAAAATGCAATTGCCGATAAATATCTTTCATGAGAGAGTTATCCAACGTGGATATGAGTGTCTCGTGGAACTCGGCGTCGAGCTCATTAAATTCCCAATAAGAGCTAGGGGAATCGACGGAGTGTATCTCGTTCATTCGGGCCACAGAATTTTCAAGACGGGCGATGATGTCACCGGAGGGATGGAATTTTTCAATAGCGAAGGACTCCATCATTTCGCGTACCTCCATTCGCATTTGGATCTGTGATTGGGACATTTCTGCGACGAAACTCCCGACACGTGATTTGATCGTCACAAGTCCTTCTTGCGATAAACGTCGCACCGCTACCATGATAGGGGACGAGCTAACGCTTAATTCTTCCGCGAGATCATGGATATTGAGTCGACATCCTAACGAGAGTTCTCCGGTAAAAATTGCATGCCTTAACTCATCGTAAACTACGTCGGATAGTCCTTGTTGCTCGACCTTTTTCAATCTTCTGGATTCCTCCTTCTTATATGATAGTACCATTGCTGGGATATATTAGTGCAACCCCTGGGGTATCCATTTGGATCGATCCGATGTGCCATCGCCCTAGAGATGCAATATACAGCGTAGATCGATTAGGACCACCGAAACATAGATTCGTCGGGGCTGCCAATGTTACTCCTTGGGGATCATTAAGCCATGTTTGAATGTTATTATCACGAATGCGCAAAATTGCATCGGGCCGGTAACAACCGACATAGATCGTTCCGGATTGGTCCACCGCTAGACCATCTGGGACGGTACCCGGCAACTCGGCCTCAATGCGGTATTGCTTTGTGGCTAAATTCAACCTGGATATGGCAGGGCGAGTGCTTTCAACGATATATAGCGACAAACCATCCGGCGACAGCGCCATCCCGTTCGGGAAAAAACGACAGCGATCATCGACGAGGACAGGGTTTCCATCGGGCGGCACAGCAAATAAAAAACCATCGTTCTGGCCGAAATGTCCTGAATCTGTTATGTAAAGCCAACCTTTAGCGTCGAATACCGCGAAGTTAGGGTTCTCCAAACGGATATTGCCCACTGATTCAATGACGTGCAAGATGTGACCGGTGTCTTCATCCATCACAATCACGGCATGCCTTGCTGCGTCACAACACCATAGGCGACCCTGCCCGTCGCAAGAGACTCCTAAGACAAATCCGCCGGTATTGCCCACAATTGTGTAGGACCCGTCCTGCGGGTTGATTTTATAAATTTGTCCTGCTTCACCGCCGGCCCACAGCCATCCTTGAGGACTGATCGTGACGCATTCAGGATGATCTAGGCCATCAACCAATGGAGTGACTTCTGACAAATTGCGCAAATGGTTAGGCATTGGTATACCTCCTCTATTTGCTAAACTTGGACCTATCGCACATCAATATGGCTTACGGGCATCCATTCGTCCATATATTCATGGGCGCGTTGAAAGCCGTACAAGTCATGGCCTATGCGGCGTCGCGCCGTGCAGCCTGGGCGATTCGGAAGTGCCTTTGGATTTCGTCAAAGTAGACCGCGAGAATGGTGGTGAGACCGACCGCTACCAGTTGCCAAAATGCAGAAACATTTAGCATCACGAACCCATTCTCAAGAACACTGATAATTAACGCCCCGACAACCGTGCCCCAGATGCTGCCTTCCCCACCCGTCAACGGGGTACCGCCGATGATGACCGCGGCCACAGCGATTAACAGATAGTCGCTTCCGGCTACTGGGGATGCCGTCTGGAAGTGGGCCATGGAAAGAAATCCCGCCATGCCGGCGCCTAATCCAGCGAGTGCATAGACTCCTACACTGTGTCGTTTGAGGTTTACTCCTG